>JANPLP010000796.1:0-6307 GCA_031426595.1 Planctomycetia bacterium
ACACCGTCTACGCATTCGATGGCACACGCCTGGGCATCTTCGGCGAGGAAGGCATCGATACCATCAGTTTTGCCGGCGGCAATGACGGCTTTGCGCGTGGCGGAGAGCTCGATGACGTGATGGAAATTCTTAATGGTCAGCGACTCGTCCTGGCTGGTGAGAATGGCAACGATGCGCTGACGATTCGCGGAGGCAACAGTGGCGTTGCAGCTGGTGGGATTGGTAACGACACGCTTGAGATTGTTGGCGGTTCGCTCGGTTTATTGCTCGGGCAAAGCGGTAATGACCATTTGAAGGCCTCTGGTGGCAGTCAGTCGATTGCATCGGGCGGTGACGGGGACGATCGAATCGATGCAGCGAATCGAGGCGATGACCTCTACGGTGACGATGGCGATGATGAATATCGCATACTGCCTTCCACAGTAGTTGGTCAACTGCTGCGATTGAGAGAACTGCTGTATGTGGATCCACTTGACTTCGAACCCGAAGCTCGTGGATCCGACACCATCGATCTTTCTGCGTTTGCAATAGGTGCGCAACTGAATCTGGGGACTCAAGGTGTATTCAATAATCAATCCGTTGGGGTTCAATCGGTCATCGCGACCCAGTTGCAATTGATTCTGTTGGGCGCGCATGAGAATATCATTGGCACCAGCGCTGACGACATTTTGATCGGCAACTCCGAAGCGAATCGACTTCTAGGTCATGGTGGCAACGATACTATTTCAGGACTTGGCGGTGATGATACGCTCGAAGGTCGTGCCGGCAATGACGTCATCGACGGCGGTTCAGGGGATGATCTCTATCTATTCGAAACAACTGCTGGAAACTCACTTGGTTCGGATACCATCTACGAAGCGACCAATGGCGGCATCGACATGCTCGACTTCAGTCTCATGCCAGCCGGCTTGGGAACGCTTGATCTGGCGATTGCCTCTTCACAGTCGCTTACAAGTGGATTGCTAAGCTTGACATTGCGTCAGAGCAGCTCAAACGCAAGCGCGGCTGATATTGAAGAGATAACCGGAACGGAGTTTGCGGATACGATTCGTGGCAATGGTCTTGATAACCGAATTGAACCCAAGGGAGGGAACGATATAGTCGACGGTCGGGCCGGTAGCGACATCTATGTATTTGCAGGTCGCAATCTGGATTCTGACCAAATTTTCGATGCTTCGGCAGGATCGGGACGCGATACGCTCGACTTTGTTGGTTTTGATGGGCCAGTTAACATCGATCTATCGCTCACTACGTTGCAAAACCTTGGTGAGCTTAGTCTCACACTAGCTGCTGGAGACTCTATTGAAAATGTCTTGGGAAGTAGCTTTGATGATACGATCCTTGGAAACGCTCGCGACAATGCACTGTTTGGCAGCGCGGGCGCTGATCGCCTCGAAGGCCGAGCCGGCAATGATCGTCTGGTAGCCGATCTACCTGCGGTCGTGCTGCTCGATTTTGATTCTGCTTACAACGCGACGCGGGGAGATTACAACTACAGCACAGAGGAGCGCAACCTTATCGAGCAGCGTCTCATCGCGACTTACGCAGCCTTCAACTGGAGCTTTACACAAAGCGAAGCGCAAGCCCAGTTCTTGTCTGCTGACATGGGACGCAATTTTGTCAGAATAGCTTTTAGTCAAGGGCGAGGAGGTGGAATCAGTGGCGATGCGGGTGAAGTCGACTTCCGCAACATTCGTCGACGAGTCGTTACCGAAGTAAACATCAATCCGCTGTTGCCGACGGTTCGCGCACTCCTGCAGGAGCAAGTGGGCCTTGCCGCTTACACGCCCCAGCAATACTCTGACATGGTTGTCGCTTTCACCACAACGATCGCGGGGCACGAACTGGCTCACACCGCTGGGCTTCGCCATGGAGATTCCTTCGGACCGATCGGTAGTGGTTTTTATAGCGAAACGGATCAATCGAATCTGTTCCCAGTAGACCTGCGGCCCGCCAATGGAAATGAAACTGGTTGGCATATGCTTTCCAGCCCGGCCTCAACGGGTACGCCACTCTCAGACGCAGCGAGATCAACGTTCTTTGGAGAACGGGAAGCTATTAAAATGGCCTTCAATGAGATTGGTCGTACGCGTCGCGAAACAGAAACCGCCTTCGGTTCGAATGATACCTGGATGTTAGCCGAACCGATCTTCGCAGGCGGTACTATTCCTAGGCTGTATGTGCCCAACCTTGCTCCTACGACTGGATTCGCACGTTCTGGACAATCGTTCGACGTTGCTGCGGTGGCTGTGGTTGGCGATCTTTTGGAATCCAGCATCGTGGGCGTGTCGGACCGTGATTTTTATCGATTCGAAGCGAACGCAGGTGATTATCTCAACATTGAACTGATGACATCGAGCATTCGTCCGCTTCGTGGCACCCCATTTGACGGTGAGGTCCGGCTTTACGACGCTGCTGGCGTCGAAATCGTGTTCAACGATGATGACTTCGAAGGGACCAAGGATGCTACCTTGCTAGATTTCTTGGTTTCATCGAGCGGGACCTACTATGTTTCGGTTGGTCTTTCTGTTCAGCCCGTATTCGGTACCGGAGGTCGTTACGAGTTGTTCGTTACCCGGTTCCGAACAGGAACGGCATCGAATATCGTGGGGGACACGCTGGTGGGCGGCCCCGGAAACGACACTATCATTGGCGGAGCAGCAGACGACCTTATCCTTGGGACTGGATCCTCTCCAACGGAACTGGATACAATCGATGGCCGGAGAGGCTACGATACGGTTGATGGGCAGGGGTTTGCCTACAACTACAACGTTGTGGGCGATCCTATCGAAAACGTGACCTCCACCGTAAACACGCCTCCGGCGGTGACTATTCAAGGTCCGGAAAATGGACTGATGAACGTCGAACAGACTTTCGTCTTTACCGCTACGGATCCCGATGCAAACGATTCCAGTGGTCCATTCGTATTTACCATTGAATGGGGCGATGGGACCCAATCGATAGTCACAAGTACTGTTGGCCAAACCTCAATCTCGGTTGTAAAAACATATACTTCGGTTTCTGCCAATGGAATCTTTACCATTTCAGCATCCGTCAAGGACTCGCGCAACCTAGCAGGACCTGCTGCTGCCAAGCCCTACGCTTCTGTTGGCTGGACGATCATGTCCGATCCAGCCAATCTTGGGAAGACCATTTTGGTGATCGTTGGCTCGCAAGGCGGGGACAATATTCGCATCAAAGAAAAGTCTGGCGACTACCTCAAAGTTAGTATCAAGGAGCGGGAAGATATTGTTCGCGTGCGCGGACTGGTGTCGGGAGATGTCGAAAGAATTCTTGTTTTTGGTTTAGGAGGTAACGACCGTATTACCATTGATGATGACATTGACACTAACACGGAAGTGTGGGGTGGTACTGGAGATGACGAAATCAAAGGTGGTAGTGGACATGATATCCTGCTTGGCGGTGGCGGTAGCGACAAGATCTATGGCGGCTCCGGTCGCGATCTAATCATCGGAGGCACGGGTGCGGATCGACTTTATGGTGACGCACACGATGACATCTTGATCGCGGGTTTTACCGCTTTCGATGAAGAGTTCAACGCGTCGGCTCCGCCTGTTTTTGGTCCGAGTTCTCGTCTTGAGCTCAATTCACAGCGACTTGCACTGGAAGCAATTTTGGCTGAATGGACCAGCACTCGCAGTTATGCAATTCGTCGGAACAATATCCTCGGTACTGGATCCGGAACGAGATTGAACGAGTCCTATTTTCTCAAGGCCACCGAACCTAGTATGATTTATAACACCGTTTTTGACGATGGTGCGAAGGATCGACTTTGGGGCGATGGAGGAACGGATTGGTACTTTGCAAATCTTGACGGCGACAACCTAAGTGCCTCCGATGAAGTAAAGGATGGCAATGGAAACGAAACTACTACGGATACAGATCGCTGGTGGTAAAGTGTGATCGGAGTCCCGCTGCCAACCCTCCAGCAGCTTAGATTTCTTGCCTGATGTCTCGCTGCCGACCTTAGCATAGAGCCGCAGAATCCAAGGCTGGGAGAAACCAATTGGAGCAAGAGAACCGCTTCTCGAGCTCGCCTCGCACCCATTTAAGGCAATTGCCAGGTAGCAAATCATGAGCTCTGATTCGCAATCCGCTGACTCGCAAACCGATCCCAAACTTTCAATCGGTCAAGGAAAGGTTGACGCTGCGAGCGAAGCTACCGCGTTTTCCAATAGCCCTCTATCGGACACTGCGTCACTGCATGTAGCACCCACTGCGGAGGAGCCCGCTCAAACCAGTGATCTTCAACTGGCCGATTCAGAACAGACGGGTGATTTTAAATACGACCCGGAGTCTACTGCAATTTTTGCTTCTAGTGGGTTACCGCTGCCAAAGTCAAAGTCGAGAGTGGACATCCCCGGCTACAAGATTTTAGGTGAGCTAGGGAGAGGGGCAATGGGCGTTGTCTACAAAGCTCATCAAACCCGCGCAGACCGAATCGTTGCCCTGAAAGTCATGCTCCATTCGGATCATGCTGGAGGCAAAGAGCTTGCAAGATTTCAGATCGAAGCCCAATCGGCAGCTCGATTGCTGCATCCCAACATCGTGCAAATCTACGACGTCAATCAAGTAGGCGTTACTCCCTATTTCACTTTAGAGTTCGTCGAGGGAGGCACACTGGCTCGCAAAATGGCCAGGCAGATGTTGACGACCGAAGAGTCCGCCCAACTGATGCTGACTTTATGCAAGGCGATGGCTTATGCACATACTAAGGGTGTCATCCACCGGGATTTGAAGCCAGCCAACATTTTAATGGCCAACAATGTAACTCCCAAAATTGCCGACTTTGGTTTGGCCAGAAAAACCGATGACGTCAGTCACCTCACACTTGACGGTACGGTCCTTGGAACCCCCAATTATATGTCCCCCGAACAAGCATTCGGCAAACAAGCGGAGATTGGTCCGCTGTCCGACGTGTACACGTTGGGAGCCATTCTCTATGAGATGTTGATTGGGCGGCCTCCGTTCAAGGGGGCTTCTGCATGGGAGGTCATTCAGCAAGTTCGTACGGCAGATCCGACCCCTCCGTCGACATTGCAACCAGGAATCCCTCGCGATTTGGAGACGATTTGTCTTAAGTGTTTGCAAAAGGAACCAGATAAGCGCTATGGAAGCGCTCAACTGCTAGCGGACGACTTGCAACGCTTCCTCAACAACGAGCCCATTTTGGCTCGACCGGTCGGCAGCCTCGAGCGGCTGGTTCGTCTTTGTCGCCGCTACCCGCGCGAAGCCCGCTTGGTTGGATTTATCGCCTCGTTGTTGATCGTTATGGCCGTCGGAGCATCGATCACGGCGTTCCAAATCAGTCAACAGCGCGATCAGATTAAAACACAACTTGAGGTTATTGCTGCCGAAAAGGGCATCTCCGATCAGCGGTTGGTCACCTACCGCGACACTGTCTCTCAGCTTGCCAATCGAGCCCCAGATCTGCTGGATGACGCGCCGCTTGGAGCTGGCACACGGCAGGAGTTCCTGCGTTTGATTGGTGAGATCTTAGATCACACCGAAGAAAACGCAGCAGCCATTGGACCCTCGCTTCAGTGGGGTAAAGAAGCCATTGCACTTCGCCAAGGCGACCTTTGGCTGACTCAAGCCGTCGCAGAGCTAGGTAGAAGCGACAAGCTTGAAGCGGGTCAAGACAAAATCCAAAAGGCTGACGATCAATTCGCCGAGGCGGTGAGGTTGGCCAAAGCAGTCTACGAAGAGAAACCGACTGAAAAGTCGAAAGCGGCCGCAAACTATGCAAGTGCTGTCTCTCGGCGAGCCACTTGCGCATTAGTAATTGGAAAACCACTGAACGAGATCGTTCCGATGCACAAACTAGCGATCGATCTGCGTAAGGAAGCCCTGGCCGCTGCCATGGAAGGCGCCAAGTTAGAAGAGATCGCAATTCGCAAAATGGAATTGGGCGGTGTAATGTTCCGATACGCCGAGTTCCTACTAATGAAACAGGCGACCGATCCGGTTAAGTTCGCGACCAGAGCCAAGGAGAATGCCGTCGCTGCAGTCGATTATCTGCGGCAAGCAATTCAAGAGTTACCGGTGTCCGCCAAAAATAGACCTCGCGCACGTCAAGATTTAGCACTAACGCTTAAGACTCTAGCCGTCGCCGCCAGCAACCTCGGTATCGACGAAGTAGCCAGAGTCGCTTACTCCGAAAGCGTTTCCGTGCTGGCCGAGTTGTGCCAAGAGTTTCCAAAGCTTGATTCAAGCAATTTCTGGAACGCTTCGACTTTTTGCAGCGGGGCGAAGTCGGGATCGTTTCGCAAATAGCTCACGTCGC
>JANPLP010000797.1:0-4170 GCA_031426595.1 Planctomycetia bacterium
GTCAATGTACCTTGCTCGACGAAGATCTCTGCTAGCAACTTATCGGAGACAGAGGCGTCCGCTGCTAGGCCTTGTTGACTCTGTCGATGCTTCCCCACACGCAGCGCGTAATCCAGCTTCTCCGGCGTAATTAGTCCACTGATGAGCGCGGAGGATCGGAGCAATGAGTCTCCGGGGTTTGCTGACATTGAATTGGCGGACATAGGCTGAGTATCTGTTCAACAATACTGCGGGCGAGGGATTCGGTCTTGAGCGGGTAGCGGGTGGTAGCCGAAAGAACAATGATATCCGATCCTATCGGTCCTAACTAATGCTAGCAGGCGGGCGAAACTTTGCACGCTGCGGCTACGCGCCAATAACTGCCGTTGGAGAAATTGGCATCGAATGGTAATAAAGCAAATTAACACATCGAATTTACGGTCGAGACGGCCGCATTTCATTTTGCAATTGCCCTTTTTAAACAATGGATCCAATCAATGGCAACGACGGAGGGAGCTGTGTATGAAACAAACACCGAATCCCCGTCGTCAACATCCGGCAGGAGACGGTTGTAGATGAAACAATTTAGTCTCCGTCCGCCAGCCGTTCAAAACGACAACGCCGATAGTCAGCTGCGACCCGTTCGCATTTTTGTCGATGCAACTTACACCCTCTGCTCGGGCAAGAACTCTGGCATTGAACGGGTGGTCAGAAGTATCATTCGCGAATCCACACAATGCAAACTCGGATACAGCCCTCAAGTTGTCATTTCACACGATGGCCGCTTTTATCCGGTTAGTAGTGCACAGTTGGCGCAGTTGGCGAAACCTGCAGGCATGCAGCGCAACATGCGTTCCAAGCTCCCGCGACTGTATCAGACTGTAGCAAACGCGATTTGCAAAGCGATTCCATCGCGCACGTTACGCAAGTGGATTCTGCCCGAAGCCGGCCACCTCGGCATCTTCAAAGTGCCGCACACACTCTACGAAAAGTTCTCACGTGGCCAAGCGGTGCGTGGCAAGAAGCCGATTGAACCTACAGAGGGTGATCTGTTCCTTCTGCCCGATGCTTATTGGCCTAGACGAAACGTCTGGGAAGCGGTCGATGACGCTCGTGAGCAAGGCGCTATGATTGCTACAGTGCTGTACGATTTGATTCCGATCACGCACCCTGAGTTTGTGGGGCTCAAACGGAAGGACTCGTTCCTGCAGTACTTGAAAAAAATGGCGACCAAGAGCGATTTGATCGTTGCTATTTCAGACACAGTGCGAAACCAGGCGAGAGAGTATCTACCTACGATCTGCGGGGCTGAGCCTGTATGCAAGGACATTCGTTCCTTCGAACTTGGTGCTGAGCTATCATCGTCGCAAGGGCACGTTCGCAAAGCGGTGCTAGAACTTTTCGCGCCAAGCTCGCCAGATACACCTTACCTCATGGTTGCGACGTTTGATCCTCGCAAGAATCACCGCTACTTGATCGAAGCCTTCGATCTGTTGTGGAAACAGCGGCCTGACTTAAAACTTTGCATGGTCGGACGTATCGGTTGGCTATGCGAAGATATTCTCATACAGCTTGAGAAACACACGCGACGCAATCGCGAGCTGTTCGTATTCCATGACTTATCCGACGCAGAGTTGCAGTACTGCTACAGCTCAAGTCGCGGGGTGATCTTCCCATCGATTGTCGAAGGGTTTGGCTTGCCGATCGTAGAAGCATTGTGGCACGGCCAGAAAACGTTCGCTAGCGACACGCCGATTCACCGTGAAGTGGGCCGCGGCGACTGCAGCTACTTTGATCTCGCCGAGCCGCAATCGCTGGTGAACTCGATTCTGGGTTGGGAAGAGCAGCGCGCGCATGCGAAACGCGATTTGCCGATGCGACAACCAATCGCCTGGTCAGAAAGCAATCTGCAGTTATTCCATCACTGCCTTGACGCTTACATCACTCGCAAAAGCAGCCAGACAGCACAGCCACGCGCCGCCTAACGTTTCTCATCCGCGTGGGCGCCTCCGCGTGGTCGCCTCGATTTCAATAAACGAGATTCGAAGCAACCTGACTGCTTGGCAGCACGATCCCGTCGCCCAGCATAGCAACACTGATTGATTCTGGTTCCTTGGCAACCGGACTGCTGCTCGACAGACTCAGTCCGCAGTGCTCAAAACCAACACCGCGCTCTCTGGCAACAAACTCCAGAACCTTGTCGGCAGCCATGGGCTTGGCGAACAAATAGCCTTGTCCAAATTGGCACCCGAGTTCCCGCAGCAAATGGAATTGATGCTCGGTTTCGATACCTTCAGCAACTACCTTGATTTGCGTTTGCGAGAGGAGCTGGATGACCAACCTAGCTAGACCGAGGAGGTAACCGTCTTGATCGATAGTCGAGATCAGCGAGCGGTCAAGCTTGATAACGTCCAGCGGAATTTGATGCAGGCAAGCAAGCGATGAATAGCCAGTCCCAAAGTCATCCAACTCAATTTTGGTGCCCAACGATCGAATCGATTCGATCACTTGCACTGTCGAATCGAGTTCATTCATCATTTCGCTTTCGGTGATCTCTAAGTGCACTTGCGATGCGCTGATACCCGTCTCATGCAAGATAGACTTATAGGACTCTACAAAACTACGATGAACCAACTGCTGACGCGAAAGATTGATACTGACGTTTCGTGGTACAGAATGTGGCGATTGGCGACTCCATTCAACAAATTGGCGACAGGCGGTCCGCAAAACCCATAGCCCTATATCCACCATCATTCCCATCTCTTCAGCCAACGGAATGAAGTAACTAGGTTGAATGAGCCCGCGCTCTGGATGTTGCCAGCGTATCAAGGCTTCGACGCTTTCGACCGCTCCTGTTTGCAAATCGATGATCGGTTGATAGACCAAGTAAAGTTGGTCGAGTTCCACGGCCCGCCGGAGATCGATGTCCAACTTCCAACGCACTCGAGCGCGTTCGCGCATCCCACCATCGAAGACTTCATAACAACCTCGCCCGGACTCCTTGGCCTCATACATGGCAATGTCGGCATCGCGAATTACATCACCGCTGGAATGATATTGGCCATTGCAAGTTACGATGCCGATGCTTGCGCCCAAAAACAAAATACGACCGTCAACTTCATAGGGCTCTAGCAGACGACCTAGGACTCGCTGCGCGATAGCCTCAGCGTCGTCTTCTGTTCGAATGTTTTCAAGCAGCACCACGAACTCATCGCCACCCAATCGCGCGACCATCGTACCGTCACAGCGAATTGCCCTGTCGCTGCGCTGGAGGCTGTTGTGCAGCCGATTGGCAGCTTCCTGAAGCATGACATCGCCAAACGCATGTCCCAGACTGTCATTGATCAACTTAAATCGATCGAGATCGATGAACATGACAGCGATGACTTCGGGCGAAGTAAGCGTCCGCTTCAAGGCTGCTCCCAGTCGCGCTTCAAGATTCAGTTTGTTCGGCAAGCCGGTCAATGAGTCATAATGCGACTTGTATTTAAGGTCGGCGAGCAGTGCTTGGTTTCTAAGTGCTGTGGCGATCCTCGCTTTGAATTCATCCGCAAACAGCGGTTTGTTGACGTAATCGCATACACCTTTTGCGAATGCCTCAGAGATCAATGTGCGATCATTATTTGCGGTGATCATGATGACCGGCACGTCGCGCAACGCTTCGTTTGCTTTGAGTTGCTCAAGCACGGCGAGCCCATTGCAGTCGGGCATCATGTAGTCGAGCAATATCAGAGCTGGCTTGAGTTTGGCAGCTAGCTCGATCCCCTCTTTGCCGCCATACGCGTGATTCACTTCAATCGAAAGTGGCGAAAGCCAAAGCTTGATAAGCATATGAATGTCCTCGCTATCATCGATAACTAGAACACGGACGGGCTCATCAGGCCGATAACACAATTCGTTACTTCGAAACACGATCGCTCCCACGCAAGGGGTAATCCCATCAACGCTTGCAACGAAACACTTAATTTCAATCATGCTCACGGGGCGATGTGAGAAAGTCAACTCATGTCTGGGTGGCACCAATTCGCATTTAGAATTGTCCAGTAACTAAATGCAGGAAAACCACTAATTGCAGATAAAACGTACGAACGATTGTCGTTCGGTGCACTGTGTATCTACAATTAGTGGTTTTCCTGCATTTAGTTACTGGACAATTCTAAATGCGAATTGGTGCCACCCAGACATGAGTTG
>JANPLP010000798.1:0-5641 GCA_031426595.1 Planctomycetia bacterium
GCGGTATCTGTTCCGATATCGTACTTGCCGTCACCGCTGGTACTCGAAACGGTTGCTGTATAAAGAGCACCGACAGTTGCGGAATCATTGATGGCGTTGCGAATGGTGGAGAACGAAACACTACCCGTAGTGCCAGTAGTAATAACAATGTTTCCATTAGTATCTAAGGCCGCGGTCGCACTGCCTGCGGCCACAGAGTTATTTGTCGCGAAGGAAACGCTCTTGTTAAAGCTTGCCGACCCTGTTTTCGCGGTAATAGTGATCTCATCCAGACCGCTTGTTCCGGGAGTTGGAACCGTGAGCTGTGCTTTACCAGTTCCACTTGCAGTAGCCAAGCCGAGTTCGGCTGTACTAAAGACTGCGTTTGAATTTAGCGGCGTTCCAACGTTAAGGAACGAAGCTGACAAGTCGCTGGTGACAGCCGCCTGGATGTCAGATACTTTCGCGCCAGCGGCAACCGTGAAGGTAATTTTGTTGTTGGTAGCATCGTATGCTGCTGAAGTTGTAGTCACCCCAACCGCTGCAGCGACAAACTCGACTGCAGTGCTGTTTGCCTTCGTTCCGTCGGCTGGTCCACCTTGCGTAGCAACTAATTGGAATTGAGATGCGACGGTGTTATTGGAACCCGAGGTCAGAACTTCTGCGTTGAGTGCAGTTAGATCTGTCGATGAGAAGATTGAGCTGCCACCAGTGATGTTGGAAGTTTCAAAATAATTTCCCGCACCACTCGTAATTGCATTTGCAATACTTGTGACGGTTGAACCAGCCGCAACTGTAACCGTTAACTTGTTAGTTGCTTCATCGTAAGCCGCAGCCGTTGACGCACCGGATGTGAAGACGATGTCCGCATTGTTGCCCACAGTTCCATCGGTGAACGCACCGTCTTTGGCCGCTAGCCTGAAGCTGCCCGGGGTCACCGTGTCGGCACCCGCGCTGAACTCACCGGTCAGCAATCCAACTGCGTCGCCTGAAACAAACGTGCCTGCGCTACCATTGTCCGCAATAGTAAAGTCGGCACTGATCGAACCAAAAGCCGTTGCCAAGTCTGAGTAGGCATCACCTGTACTTAGTGTGATATCAATCTGATTGGTAGTCGAGTTGTACGTTACCGCAGTTGTTGCCCCAGAAGCAATATTAACCTTCGTCGAGTTGCCCTTTGAACCATCGGCTGCACCGCCAGCTACGGCAGAGATATTAAAACTCGTTCCACTGCCGAGCGTGATTCCGCTGCCTGCGACTGTTGTTGCAACAGTACCACCGACGACGTAAGCGTTGGCAAAGTCGATCGTACCACTTGCCTCGTTACCAACAGTGTAAGAATCCGACAGATCGATTTGCAAGGTTGCAGGCGCATTAGCTGCACCAGTACCAACGGAGAGCTTACCGGTCGACAATACTGGCGTCGTCGCTGCAGGGATCCCGGCGGAAGTTGCGTTTACTTCGGCCTTAGTGGCAGCAGCAGCAATGCTCACTTCAACTGCGACACTACCGGCAGCGCCGAGGTTTGCTTGGTCGATTTGAAGGTCGCTGACAGTGCCGAAGCCGGTCCCAGCTTTAGTAACGAAGTCTAAGCTGCCGTCGAGTAAACGACGACCTTGGAAGGTTGTGGTTTGAGCGATTCGATTGATGGCTTCAAGCGAGCTGTCAATCTGCAGTTGATTAGCTGCAATTTCGTCATCACTGAGTGCACCGCTATTAGCAGCTTCAGTTACTAGACCGCGGACGTCATTGAGCAGCGAGCTAACTTGGCCCAGTGCGCTGTCGGCGGTGGCGATGATTTGAGTGGCACGTTGCGTGTTGGAGATCGCTTTGTTGATGCTGGTGATATCGCTGCGAAGAGCTTCGCTGGCAATCAAACCTGCAGGGTCGTCCTTACCGCTGTTGATTCGCAAACCTGTGCTCAAACGAGTCAAAGTGGTTTGCAATTCGCCGTTCGTCTTAGTCAAGCGGTTCTGAGCGACAAGTGAACTTACGTTCGTGTTAATTCGAGTCATTTGTGCATTACTCCCAAGGATCGGGTCAAGAAAAACGTAAACACGCGTTTCAAGGCTGCTGGTGAGTTGGCCCGCTTAGCGATTGCTAAACTGGTTGGAGTCAACTCGCCAAACCCTGCCTTGGCGTTTCCGAGATCCGAAAGTATTTATCGGGGGCAACTACTAAATAATTCGGCATCTGTTCACTACCTATAAGCTCTGTTTAGGTCCTATCTGTAGTCTCAGGTAAACCTAGCATCGAAATTTGCGCATTGTGGTTTGAATGGAAGGTGGATTTCCCTGAAAAGTACTGGGCTTGAGGTCCCGTTTAACGCTGTAGGCAGAATAACTGCTACAAACCGAGCCGCTTTTGCAGACCCTGCAGCTTGCCAGGCTCAGTATGCAAATAAAACGAGGAAGAGTGCCGGAGCACTCTTCCTCGCGAATTTTTTTGCAAAAGTGTTCACCAAGATCGGTGGCTATCGCTGACGGTTTCCAAGTGACCGGGTCTCTTCAGGCTGGATATGTCCAGCTTTCTGATTCTCACGTTTGATCGCTTCGTACACCTCTTGACGATGTACGGGGATATCCTGCGGTGCTTCTATCCCCAAACGAACCTTGTCACCTCGAATGTCGACTATGGTGATGACTACGTCATCGCCGATCATGATGCTCTCGTCTCTGTGTCGCGACAGCACCAGCATGAAAAGCTCCTTCTATTCCAGTCGTATGTCGGGCCCTACAGTCCTTTGGTCCTGCTATGAACGCGACGGGGGTTACCATCGACAAGGCGGTTGCAGATAGGGTCTCTACTCAGTCAACTGATAGGCAAATACTTATCAGCAAACTGAATCGAGAATTTCTCCACGCCGTCAACTGCACTATCGTCCCGCCGCTTTGCAGTCAATGACTCGGCTCTTTCGCTTTCCTGTTGGCGCGAGCATGCTGATTAGTACGGGGAAATGCGCCTTTGCTGCAACCTCCCGCCTACACGCCCAATCCCTACCGCAAAAGCACTAACTGAGCGAGTTAACTGCTTCGTTTTTAAGCAGCCATGCGGAGCGCTGGAGTGGTGCTCAAACTGAGCGGCAGAGCTAGCGGTTGAGCGTCCGAAGTGATGACCTGACACGCGATGCACTTGGTCAAGTTGATAACGACCGGACTCCGCAAGTTAGCGGTCAGCGTCTTCCCGGACTTGCTAACCACGGCCATCACATACACGCGATCCGAACTCCGTAAGTTCAACAGCGACAACTGGCGACGAGGGATCGTCACTCGATACTCGGGCGCAAACTTCCGTGGGCTGACCATCGGTAAAGCGACCTGCATTTGCGACAAAGATTGCAACCAAGCCACATCACTATTGTGCGGGTCCGGAATGATCAACCAATGCCGACAGGCTTCGAAACCAATCAACCCCTGCGGAAATACCAGCACCTGCTCTTGCTGAGCATCGATTTGTCCAAATCGAGTCGTTTGTACTAACATTACTCTGCTCCCAATCGGCAAGGCTGCGATAAATTCACTTCTCAGTTTCAGTATCGGCACATGTCGCCCAATCGCTACAGTCGAATCTTCCTGCAGTTTGCTGAGATCCGACTTTTCCACGCTACACCGGATTGCAAGCACGCCGCCCAGCGACGAAAATACGGCTTCTAATCGCCAGCCGCCGGCTAGCCTAGCCACCCGTGGCCAAGCTGTCTGCGGCGAGAAACGGGACCGTAGCTCAACGGTTAGAGCAGGGGACTTAAGCGAGCTTTACCTAAACACCGCCTACTCAGCGTTGCACGGTAAGCTCACATGGGTTGCTTTCGCCTTTCGCCAATCATAGCGAAGGGTGTCAGTAGAATCTGTCAAACTCGGGGAAAGCTACAGCGCTTCAGCGGAAGATTAACTCTTACGCCGACGCGACGCCAATCCCGAGCCAAGCTGCTACCAGGATCTCGCCGTGCTTTGCACTGCGAGTCGTAGCGGAAGGTGTAGAGACCAGACGGCAGACACGTAAAGTGAAGGTATGGTCCAGACCACAAACTTGAAAAAGGCAGTGAAAACTGTGGTGGTAAGCATAATCCCTTGGTTGCAGGTTCGAATCCTGCCGGTCCTATTTCGTTTTTGTTCCCAATGATGGCCGCCGGACCACTCTGTTCCAGAAGTCCCCAATGATGCAGCCACTCGAACAATTGCTCCTCGAGTCATGGCCACGTCAGGCTTGGACCGATACTCGGTTGCTAGTCGCCGTCAGCGGAGGAGCCGACAGCGTGGCTTTGCTTCGCAGTTTGAGTCAGATCGCGGATCGCCGAGAACTGATCCACGCCGCGCATTTCAATCATCAATGGCGAGCCGCGGAAAGCGATGCCGACGAGCAGTTCGTGCGCGAACTCTGCGATCAACTCAACGTTCCGCTGACTTGCGTTCGAGCCGACTCATGCGGCCCGCCTCACCCGCGCAGCGAACAAGCCGCCCGGGACCTGCGTTACCATTTCCTGACCCAAGCCGCTTACACGCTTGGAGCTCGTTACGTCGTCACCGCTCACACCGCCAGCGATCGCGTCGAAACGATGCTGCACAACCTTTGTCGCGGAACCGGTCTCTCCGGCGTCGCCGCTCCCACGCAGTTTCGTAATCTGCATGAAGACCTAGTTCTCGCCCGCCCGCTGCTTCATGCAAATCGTGACCAAGTAGTCGCCTACCTCAAAGCGATCGGGCAACCATTCCGCGAAGACTCCAGCAATACCGATCCCGCTTACAAACGCAACTTCATCCGTCACCGCGTCCTCCCGTTGCTCCGCGAGTCCTACGGAGAACATGCAGAGGGGCATCTGCTCAGTTTTTCGCAGTTAGCCGAGGAAGCCGCTGAAGCGCTGCGCTACTATGCACTGAAATGGATTGATTCGTCCATCGTCACGCCCACCTCGAACAGTGAACTTCAGTACCCAGTCGCTTCACTGAAAGACACCCCGTGGCCGGTCGTGCAAGCCGCCCTTGAGATCTGCTGGAAGCGGAACCGATGGCCGCTGCAATCTATGACACGCCAGCATTGGTTGCAGATTCGCCACTTATCAACTCACCCCGCCCCCACAACGCACTGGGTAACCAAGCTCACCCTCCCCGGCAACCTACAACTCGCCACCACCAGCACCCACATTAGAATCGCACCTAGCACCTAGCTATTCGCTATTTGCCATTCGCTTCAGCGCTTCTTCATCTTCGATGTTGTAGACGTGAAACCAATAAGCGATGCGGTCGAAGGGGGTTAGCGAACTTTGGACGCAACAAATACGAGGATCCCTGGAGGTTGGCTGGCGAGATTTAATCAAACTCGTTCGCAATAATTGACAGAACAATGGCATGCACACGATACACTTGATTAGCCGTTTTGACTTGCATTGAGTCAACGCCTCGTGCTCGGTGATGCGTGACGTTCTTCCTTCAAAGAAAATGACACACGGAATATAAATTGCTTCGGCTGCTGTGGGATGAACGCGAACTACTTCGGAGTGAAAAGATGGCTTCGTTGGTTTCTCCGACTGGAGCGGTTCATGGGACAAGCGTAGCCATTCAAATTTTCCTGGCGTTGGAACGTGGTTGAAGATATGTCTTGCTAGTGCAG
This sequence comes from Planctomycetia bacterium, assembly GCA_031426595.1. Classification (GTDB taxonomy): domain Bacteria; phylum Planctomycetota; class Planctomycetia; order Pirellulales; family Pirellulaceae; genus Aureliella. The sequence continues at coordinate 5,584 of JANPLP010000798.1, forward strand.
TGTTACAGCTTAATTTTGGCATTCTTCGCGTACGGGTGGCACGCTCTGAGGCTCTGCG
>JANPLP010000799.1:0-2706 GCA_031426595.1 Planctomycetia bacterium
GCGCGGCGGATGCAGTGCAGCAACAACGTTAAGCAATTAGCGTTAGCAATGCACAACTATCACGACACGTTCAATCGCTTTCCTGCTGGAGTCACCTCATGGAATGGGGTAAATAATGGGGCGCAGCGGAACAACGCTACACCGGAGGCCGTTAATGGCTTCTTCAACGGTATGTGGAGTTGGCCCGGGTACATTCTTCCATTTGTAGAGGGTTCGAACCTCTATAACCAAATCAATTTCAACCACAGACCATGGGTTGAAGAGCGCGGCGATGCATGGTTTTACGACACTGGCGCCGACACGACCGTACGAGCGCTCACTAACCAAGTTGTGTCGTCTCGCATGCCGGCCACTTTCGCCTGTCCCAGCACTCCGCAGCCGAATGTTGGCAAGTACAAAGACTACGCGATGAATGCTGGGCACGGGCCAAACGGCGGCTCGAATGTTCAAGCTGGGGGTACGCTGATAAATTCTTGTTGCCCCGAGCGAGCAACGCAGGGAAGTGGCATCGGACACAAAAACAGTTACATAAAAATGGCCCAGATTACTGACGGCACATCGAACACCTACATGATTCTCGAACAGGCATCGATGATTCCGAAGTGGCGATTCCCTACCAACCCGTTCCTGTGGACAAATCACCAGTCGCAAGGTTTGGCGATATCAAACCAAGGCGCGACAAGCTTTCCCCCAAATCAAAACCCAGTTTTCCAAGTTTCACGCCCTGGTAGTCCTTTGAGCGATGGAGCGGGAATTGGATTGGTCGGACGTTGCACACGCAGCTACCACACAGGGGGCATCAACGGTTCCATGGCGGACGGCAGCGTCAGGTTCATTACGGAAACCATTGCTAACATACCTTGGCGCGCATTGCATACACGTGATGGGGGCGAAGTCGTTGCAAACGAAGAATGATGAACATCGGAATCTGTATCCGGCGAAAGGAAGAGTCATGAATTTGAAGGCTTTTGTTTGTTGCGTGTGCCTGATGTGCTTAGCCACCGTCGCAGGTTGCGGCCCGTCGGGACCGAAGCTGTACAAGTTTAAAGGCAAGGTTACTCATAACGGAAAACCGGTGAAGTACTTGTACATCACTTTTACCCCCGACGATGAGAACACAAAGGCTTCAGCAGTTGGCGCAGCGGACAAGGAGGGCAATTTTGAATTGATGATCGCTTCAACACCGGGAGTTTTCCCAGGTTTGCACAAGATTTCCTGTCACGATCCCCTGATCGAACTCGGGTCGAAGACGAGCACGGAGCCTGAGTACTTGGCATGCATTCAAAAGTACTCGCAGAAGAATTCGACTCTTACGATTGATATCGATAAGAACCATTCGAACTACGAGTTGAAGCTCGACTAGATCCTCATTAGCTGTTGATGGCAATGACCTAAGTACTAGTGTCATTGCTGTGACGCGAAGTCTCGGCATGAACAGCTCACCACTAGTATGGTGAGCTGTTTCTATTTTGCGAGCAAAGGGACGGTTGCGACTTGGCATTGTTTCAGCCGATCGGCTTAGCTATTGTCCACGAGGAACTATCGCCAAATTCTCGGGAGCTGAGTCGCAAAGATGATGTCATTTTCGGTGAAAAAGAATAGTGCTGGCGGAACCCGCGCATTTATCTTGGGCGCGGCGGTTACAGGTATCTACTATTTCATCGTGCACCAGCCGTTCATGCACGATTCGGTACTGCACACTTACACGACCCATCACATCACGGAATACGCGATCGTTTGGCTGTTCTTCTGGGCGAACGCCGAGCATTTCTTCGCTTATCGAACTTCCAGCCGCGAGGTGGCGGCTGCGGCGCGAACTTGGCTGCCGGTTCGATCTGGATTGGAAGAACCCGAGCAGGCCGGTGAGTTGCTTGAAAACTTAAGTAAAAAACATGCGGCTGCCAGCGGTACGATGATGTACCATCGCATCCAGTCTGCCTTGCGATTTGTGTTTGAACGGCGTTCGGCTGACGGGTTTCGCGAGTACCTGGAAACCCTCTCAGCCCGCGATGCAGATGAAGTTTACGAGCGTTACGGGTTCTCACGATTTGTGACAGCGATTCTACCCATCGTCGGTCTGATTGGGACGGTGGTACACTTCGGCACCGCGCTCAGCGGATTGTCGATGGAAGGCCTCTCCGAGAAACTTCCTGCAATGCTCAGCGGCATGGGAACCGCTTTCAACACGACTTTCTCAGCTATGTCGGCGTTGGCTGTGACCATGCTGATCCGATTTTTGATTGAACGCCGTGAGAATGGCGCTGTCAACAAAGTGAACACTTTTGTCGAAGACGAATTGCTTTACCGATTCAAGACAGTAGACAATAATTTGACTCCGTTCATCGATGCGATTCGCGAGTCGCAAAGCAACATGCTGGCGGCTTTGGGATCGTACGAACAGAAACTCGCCGAGCAATGGCACAGTCGACTCGATACGACTCAGCAACGTTGGGAATTGGTCGATCAGCGTCAGGAAGAGAATCTTGTTCACTTCCTTCGCATTGTCGAAAAGCATCAAGCGGTGCATGTTACTGAGTTACAGAAAGTAAGCTCTGATTTAACGCTCGCTCAAAAGATGATGAACGAAGTGGCGCATGCGATTATCGCGGACGGAAAACTGTTGGAATTGCAAGATCGCTTGGTTGAGAACCTCACCATCCTTCGCCAGTCTCAGCAGTTGGAAGGTGCCATGCATGAGTTAACGGC
>JANPLP010000800.1:0-10796 GCA_031426595.1 Planctomycetia bacterium
ACCCTTTTTTACAAAACCGTTTGTAGAACTTTCAAATTACAATCCTAGTAAATGAGCATCCGTGCGGAAAATCTCGCAAAGGCAACCAAACCTTCGACTATCGTCACGTATCAAGCACGAAATGTGCCTAAAACTGAGGCAAAGCCTCAGGGCGTGCCACCTAGAAACGATCAACTCTAAAATCCAATGGGAACAGAGCACTAGTAAGAGCGCCAAACTTCGGGAATCTTGTTATCACATAAAGCACTTAGGATTTCGCGGAGGTGCAGCGAAACTATTCTTTTGACATCCATACTGGGGTGGATGCAAACCAGATGACAGTTCCAAGTAATGCCGTCGTCAGGACCGTGGTGTGATCGAGCCGGTTTGCGAAGTAGAGCAGGCTGGGTACGAATGTTATTAGCAGTCCGAGCCATGAAGTGAAGAAGGCGACACGTTTCATGCTGTGCTACATCTTTTTTGTTCTGGGATTGTGAAAGTGGATGTTAACGCCGACCGCGTTGCGACCAGTACTATATTGGTCGCTGTGTTAGTTTGCTTATCACGAGGTACAGTGCACCGCAAAGTAACCAGGCGGGCAGGACAGCATATGCGGCAAATAAGTTTTGCCAAAAGATGAAGTAAAGTCCCAAGGCAACTGGTACCAGCCAAGCGATGAGGACTGCGATGTTGACCGTTTTCCCTGCGTGCAATGCATATTCTTCTTTCAGCCCCCATCGTCGTAGCAAATAAAAGTCAACAACGACTACGGCTCCCATGGGACCAAGAATGGTCCCATACGTTCCGACAAAGTCTAACAGTTTTGCGGATAAGTTAGGAAATGCACCGGCCAGCGTTGCGACGCCGCCAGCCAAAATAGTCATCGATGTTCGGCTGCAGTTTTGAAATACACCCTGGAACGCCAGACCGGCGCGATAGATTGTCGGATTGGCTGTCGTCCAGCCTGCGACAACAACGCATAAAATGCCGGTCCATCCCATCGCGCCCCAAGCTAGAAGGCCCGGATTGGCTGAATGATCTTGCGACAACTTGATTTGCGCGCCGAGTAGAAGCGCGGCGGCTATCCAAGCTAAGTAGTGGCCGAGAAACATTCCGATTGAAGGAGCCCATCCGGAAGATGGCGAACGGGCGAATCGGAAGATCGATAGATCTGCCATTCCAAAGTGCATCGCGCCGTTGCAAAGCCAAGCGAAGGTAACGATCTGCCAAAAGCCAAATTCTTTTTTGCCATCCCGCGCCTGTACGAACTCGATAGCATCTCGCCAATACTTGCCATCCAGGAGTGCAGCCCAACTGTTGGCTTCCATTTGCACCAACGCGACAATTCCGCATGCGGCAAAAATCGAAATCATCCATGGTGCAGCTAAGTTGGCGATCTTCGCGACCGACTGATAGCCCGCGGCAGCCACGATCGCCATCGCTATACCTACCAAGATCACAAGTACCGTAAAGCTGGGCGCGCCAAAGTCGAACATGCCTTCGGGGACTGCATAGAGAATCCCGAACGGAACACCAATCGCGCTGGCTGAAACCGTCACCATGGCTCCAGCCAAAAAACAGAACAGAACGCCGTTCACTACGTTGTAGACTTTCGTCAATGATCCTCCAGCGATGCGTTCGAGCTGGTAGTAAAGCGTAAAGCGTTTTGCGATAGCGATGGGCGTAACGAGATAGCGCCAAGTGAAAACCGCCAGCAGATTTCCGACCAACAGACCAATCAGCAAATCTTGCAGACTGGCACCAGCAGCCAGAAATAAGGGGCCGATCATGAAATCGGTACCCGCGGTATGTTCGCCGGCGTACATGCCCCAAAATTTGCTAGGTCCTAGCAGGGCCTTTTCAGGAACTCGTTCCCGTTCAAATTCGCCGCTAGCATCCACTGCGTCTTCAGTCATCAGGTGTTCATCCGCGTCATGTGAGAGGGGCGAAGGAGCACTAATGTACCGGCAATTCGAGTCGATAATCAACTAGAGCGTGGAATCGGTTCGCGATTGTTTACTTCAGGCCTTATCTGCGATAAGAACTGTCAGAACGAAAAACCGTCAGTCGCTCATCGCCGGGAGGAATCTCGGGCGCCGGTGGCGTCAATTGATGAAGCAGCTTGAGTAGGAAAGCAATTCCCAACCCCGCGACAAAGCCGCCGATGTGAGCAAACCATGCGACGCCGCCCGATTGTCCGCTGCTGGCTGCTGACGCGCCTTGGATAAATTGCATCACGAACCACAGTCCTAAGAACGCGGGTGCTGGGACGACAATCATCGGAAATAGAATGACCATCGGAATGACTGCAGTAATTTTGGCAGATGGGTAAAGCAGCATGTAGGCCCCCATTACACCCGCGATGGCTCCGCTCGCCCCAATCGTTGGAATAGGTGATTGAGGATCTGAGAAAAAGTGAGTTAAGCCTGCAAAAACTCCGGCTACAACATACATCAACGCGTACATCCAATGACCCAGACGGTCCTCGACGTTATCTCCGAAGATGTGCAGGAACCACATGTTTCCAAAAAAATGCATCAACCCACCATGCAGAAACATGCAGGTGATCACGGTTATCCAGTCCGGCACTGCCGCAGGTAAAATTTCGCGTGTTCCAACCACCAGACGATCACCTAAGGCGGTGCTTTCGATAAATTCGGCTTGAATAACAGGCAGTTGTGTGGGGTTGGCGAGTCGCGCAGGGACTAAGCCCCATTGCTCTACCAGCGAATTGCCTTGGTCACCAGCTAGGAATTGCACCGCGAAGGCCAGTGTGCATAGTCCTATGATCGTGTAGTTGACCCACGGAAAAGTGCGTGGCGGGATATTGTCGTGAAGCGGAAGCATGAGCAGAGGGTTTCTATAAGCTGACAATCGCCGCAGCGCGCTTTTCAACCAGCTAAATTCCAGTGGTTCTTAGCACGAATGAGAGCGCTTTAAGTTGAGCACTTACGCATCATCTGATGGTGCAAGTTATGTTCCATCGCTTCCTGCCGCAGACCGCTCCGACTTGGGCGATTCAAAATCGACCGTTCCCGTGGGTGATTGGCTTCCTGTGCTTCGCTTCGACGGATTCAGTTGCGCTGCTGAGTTGCCCTCACTGCATTTCGTTCGATTAGCCAGTGTTTCTGATAGCCAAGGTTTCTGATAGCCAAGGTTTCTTCCACTCATATGCCACGAAGTCTATTCGCCCAGTTCTTGGCTGCGCTCGGTCGCTCTTGCTACCGCTTCAATCAGTGCACTTCGCAATCCCGCCTGTTCAAGATGACGCAAGGCGGCGATGGTGGTTCCGCCTGGACTGGTAACTTGGTCTTTTAGTTGGCCTGGATGCAGGCCTGTGTCGAGCACCATTTTGGCGGCGCCGAGCACCGTTTGAGCCGCAAGTTTGGTTGCCAATTCACGCGGCAAGCCTTGGGCGACTCCGCCGTCGCTAAGAGCTTCGATCACCAAATAGATATAGGCGGGTCCGGACCCTGATACGCCGGTCACCGCATGCAACAAACTGTCGGGAACGCGCGCCGAAGTCCCCACTGAGTTCATTAATTGCTCAACCCAAGCCACATCCGCTTCGCTGACCGAATTGTCCGATGCTATACCCGCTGCGCCCGCACCCACTTGGCTAGGGGTGTTTGGCATGACTCGCACGATGCGTTGGGTGCCGCAAAGCTGTTGCAGCTGCGCCAGCGAAATTCCAGCAGCGATAGAAACCAGCAGATGACGAGGCGCAATGGTTTTCGACAGTTCAACGCCAATCATCCTCAGTACTTGAGGCTTGACTGCCAGCACAACTCGGTCGCATGCAGCCAACACTTCGTGGCCATGATCGCACAACTGCACTTTCCCAAGAGTCGCAGTGAACAGTTCTTTTTGCTGCGCGTTTGGCTCGGCGATCATCAATTGCTCAGGTTTAACCAACCCCGCTCGGACGGCTCCACTTGCGAGCGCCTTTGCCATTTGACCGCCGCCAATAAAACCAATTCTATCCATTGCGATACTCTATTTCGATTCTCAACCATCTCATGGGTACCAAAGTTCAACTGCGTTATGCTCGCGATGCAACCCTAGATTGTCAATGGAGCGTCAGTTGTGCGGCGGCTTGTTGAACACCGATCAGTTGGCTGGCGGTGCCGGGCGATCTGATCCACAGCTCCAGCAAACATCAAATCCAGCGTCTACCGTTTCGCGACATTTACCGCATATCCATTCTTCGCCGCCCTGAGCCTTTTCTTCGGCGCGATTGAGCACCTCCAGCGCGAGTTGACGATCGGTGTCGAGCACCAGCAATCGGACCCCGCCAACCGCTGATCCAACATACGACAGCGCTAAGTTCGCGTGTTCTCCTTCGATAAACGATTGCAGCCCCTCGGCCTCAAGCAAACCCTGGGCGAAATGCGCATCCATCGGGGTGTGAAAAGTGGCAATTTTGATCAGTGAGCTCAAGGATTCCCTCCGTTTCCAGCAACTTGCCCGCAGGCATTGCAAAATTTTCCTGAGCCGATGTTACCACAATCTGGCATGATTGTCTGGCAATGGCGGTCGCCCCGCGCTGACGCAAGGTGAATCAAGCGTTCGCTCAATGGATAGTCGCTGGTGGTATACTGGAATGTCGAATCTCGAACCGAAGTCTCCTAGGCAAACCCAGACAGCAAACCTTCGTATGACCTACCTTGGGAATAACTCAGCGCAACGTCAGATATGTGAACTGAGCCAATTGATTTTTGTACTCCTGCTTGCCGGAAACTTGGTGGCTCAAGATTCGTTCGACAAAACACCGATCGATCCAGCTAACTCTGCTACGAGCTCGGCTGAGCCGTCTACGGGACAGCCTCAATCTGCGAAGCCTGAAATCGCCAAGCCTGAGCTCGAAGAAGTGGCAGATAAGCAGTTGGAAAGTGAATTGAAGGTTGGCGGTGATGGGGATGCGGTCCTGACGAAATCTTATCAACGCGCGCTGATCATCGACTTCGACGGGCCCATCTTCGGATCACGACATGCTTACCTAAGCAATCGCTTGCGGAGAGCACGGCAGACTGGAGTTGATCTGGTCATTATCCGTTTGACGAGCCCCGGAGGATTGCTGGAAGAATCACTCGACTTATCGCGACAGTTGAGTCAGGTCGATTGGGCAACCACCGTCGCTTACATTCCGAAAGAAGCGATCAGTGGTGGAGCGATCATAGCTTTGGGTTGCGATCGAATTTATATGAACCCGCGTGCACTCATCGGTGATGCGGGGCCGATTGTATTGGGTCCAAACGGCATGTTTGAACATGCGGAAGAAAAGACGGTCAGCTATGCATCGCGCGCGATTCGTGGAGTTGCTGAAGCGAAAAACCGTCCCGGTGCGATCGCGGAGGCGATGGTTGATCGAAAGCTCAAGGTTATCAGAGCGACCGAGAAACAGAGTGGTAATGTCGAGTATTTTACTGCCCAGGAACTCGATGATCCCACTGTAACTGAGCGATTTGATGTGGGTGCAGCCATTCCTGAAGCGGGTGAGAACCGCTTTCTTACAGTTGCCGGTTCGCGCGCTGTCGAGCTTCAATTGGCGGAAGGGGTCTTCGACTCTGAAGCAGATTTGTTAGCCGCATTAACAATTGAGCGTCAATCGCAGACTCGCATGAACTGGATCGATTCAACGGTCTACCTGTTAAATCGTCCATGGCTGACGGGGTTGGTGCTGTTCGTCGCTCTAGTCGCGCTGTACATCGAATTGGCGGCCCCAGGAATCAGCGTGGCTGGACTTACGTCGCTCGCCTGTTTCGGCTTGTTTTTCTGGAGTCATGCGATTGGTGGAACTTCGGGTTGGTTGGAGGTCTTGATTTTCACGCTCGGAGTAATTTGCTTCATCGTCGAGTTGTTTGTGGTGCCGGGCTCGGGCATTTTTGGACTGTCCGGTATTCTGCTCGTGCTACTTGCCTTGATTATGGCGACGCAAGATTTCTTCCTGCCCGACACAAAAGTTCAGTGGGAGCAGTTTCAGATGAACACACTGATCATTTTTGGCTCGGTGACCGTGGTCGGCATCTTGTTTGTCGCGCAGTTACTACTTCTTGATTCTTTGCCAGGAATGAAACGCTTTCAACTGCGTGCACCGGAAACTTATGGGGCCGCAACAGTCACTACAGAATTGTTAGCCAAGTCAGCGACGGACGTCGATCTGCCTCAGGTTGGTGAACAAGGGCTAGCCGAATCTGTTTTGAGACCATCTGGCAAAGTACTTTTTGGCCGGCAACTGATTGATGTCGTTACCGAGGGCGATTATTTAGATCCCGGCACTTCCGTAGAGGTAATTCGTCGCGAGGGAAATCGTATTGTGGTGCGCAAAATCTAGTCGCATGCAAGCCAATTGATAGCAATGTGAATTACATGATACATATTTACCAATTGCTCCATGCGGAAAGAGTGGCGGACAAAAGATTGAAACTTTTTAATGAGTGAGCTTGCCGCCGAATCCTGCATCGCATCTCGTCCGAATCAATTGAAATACGTGCACTGAACGCGCGGCTTCAACTTGCGGGATGCTAGCTATGCTTCGCTTGACCCTACTATTGCTCATGATGTTCGGAGTTGGTTGTAAGTCACGGCCGCTATTGATGCGCGGTGCCGTGGCCATGACTGGCAATGTGGGTATGACCGGTGATATGACTACCAGTATGAAGACGGACAACACCGCCTCACGCTTGGCGAGTGTGGTTGTCTATCGTCAGGGAACCGGTTCTCAAAACGCATGTGGCAAAGTTGCGATCATTGATGTGGACGGGGTCCTGATTAACAAGAACATCGGTGGCATGGGCTCGATGGGCGAGAACCCTGTGGCCTTGTTTCGAGAGAAACTGGATGCTTTGCGCACTGATAAGAGCGTCTGTGCGGTAGTCTTGCGAATCAATAGTGCTGGAGGCGGCGTCACAGCGACGGACATTATGAGTCGCGATCTGACCCATTTCAAGCAAGAGACCAATATCCCTGTCGTAGCGTGCTTAATGGATGTGGGAGCCGGTGGGGCTTACTTTCTAGCGACGCACACCGACTCTATCGTCGCGCATCCGACCTCGGTTGTGGGCGGTATTGGTGTCATTCTAAATATATACAACCTTGAAGATACGATGGGGCAGGTCAACATTGTTTCGATGCCCATCAAGGCTGGGGATCGAATCGATATCGCTTCGCCTGAAAGGTCGATGGAGAAAGAGGAGAAAGCGGCGCTGCAATCGATTGCAGATGGGTTCCACTACCGATTTATCACTCAAGTTAAAAATACTCGCCCAGCCACTGCTGCCAAGGAAGCAAACTTCGACGGTGGAATCTTTTCAGGCACCGACGCGATGGAAAGCGGCTTAGTGGACAGTGTCGGCTATCTCGACGATGCCATTCAGTTAGCTCGCGCTAAAGCTGGCTTGCAATCAGATTCGGCCGTAGTCATGCTGCGCCGCGACAACGACCGCGCTTACACGCAGTTCGACGTAACCCCCAACGCGCCCCACCCCTTGCTACCATTCAAGATGCCGGGGCTCGATCGCAGTTCGCTGCCCACGTTTCTCTATCTCTGGCAACCCGACTCCAGTTACCTGACGTCTGCGGGTGGGTGATGCGCGTCGCAACGCTAACTCCGTAGTCGACTTTCGCAGGGAGCGCGATTGCTAACAGCACGAATTGACAAGTGTTATTTAAAGTAAGGTCGCACGCTGGGGTCGTTCATTACGACCAGTCCCCAGATGCCGAATGGCATACCCAATAAACAACAAGCGGAAGTACAGGGGATGATGCCGAGAATGGCGGAGGTCATCGCCAAACCGCGTGACTGCAGGTTCTTCATTCTGATGGCGCCGAGCAAAATGATGGCGCCACAGAATAAAGCAAGGACAGCTATTACCAAACCTCCTGGGCCAGCCATGAGCGTCGAGAACTGCCGGAGCATTTCAATCTGCTCGGCTGATTGGCCTGATTGTGCCATTTGATCAAACTGAGCCTCCTGTGCTGCGGCCATGGGATTCATGCCTGCCAGGACGAGCGCCGCGCTCAGGCCTGCGTAAAGTGCATAGATGATGGTGAGCACACCCACTACGATCAAGGCAATCGCAGGGCCAAGTATTTTTTTGCGAGCTGCTTCTGCGTTACCGGTTCCACCGCCCATTGAATTGCCATAGGGATTGCTGCTCATGTTCGAATTCCTTCAACTGTTTTGGTTTTTTGACGCAGGGCGCGCTGAAGCGTTTCATAGCGCGTCTCTCGTCTGTCAGCCTAAACGATTGACGATAGCGAATAAACCCGCCGATCGCAAATACCTGCATGGTATCGCAAACTTGCATTAGGTTCTCCCGCTACTGGGGATCATCAGGTACATTGCGAGCTTACTTGAACAGGTTGTAGCGCATAATCACTGGAGCAGCAATCGCATGGCGTCGTCGCCTCAGCATTCCGTGCAGAGAATTGAACGCGTGTTAGTCGTTGGTGCTGGTTGGGTTGGGCGTCAGATTGCGGCTCGCCTAGCACAGCATGGTGTCAAAGTCTGGATCTTCGATCGTTATCCGGCGGTTTCCGAACAGGCCATGGCCTGGATGCGCTCTATCGCGAGGGACACGATCGAATCAAGTTCCAGTTTTGTTACTGCGGATTGGATGCAGAATTTACAAGTTGCAAAGAAGGTGTCCGAGCCAAAGGTGGATCTGGTAATTGAGTCGGTACCAGAGCAAGTTTCGCTCAAGAAGCGTGTGCTCATCGAGATTAGTGAGTGTCATCCTGCGCCGACATTAATCACGTCGAATAGTTCTTACTTTATTCCCTCGATGCTCAGCCGTTTTGTCGTTTCTCCAGAGCGATTTGCACACTTTCATTTTCACGTCCCAGTGCAGCATGAATCAGTGGCTGATATTGTTGGCTGCGAGGTAACCGAGCCCGCTGTGCTCGATCAGCTCGCAGAATTGTCAGAGCGTATTGGTCAGCCACCTTTGCGACTCAAGCGTGAGCATCCTGGCTATGTTTTCAATTGGCTGCTGCAGTCGCTACTCCGCGCGTCGCTCGAGTTGGTGGCGAAAGGTGTAGTCGACGCGACGGAAGTGGATCGATCGTGGAAAGCGGTTACCAATATGCCGCTCGGTCCGTTCGGGATTATGGACCGTATCGGACTGGATGTCATCGAACAGGTGCTCAGCAATGCTCGCTGGGCCGATGCGGATACAACCAGCCTAGATCGATTGATTGAAGTTCTGCAAGGTCCGCTGAATCAAGGCCATCTTGGCTACAAGACTCAGCAAGGCTTTTATGACTATCGCCAAGATATTTCAGATGATTCGTGATCCCCAAAAAACGGCTTATGCCAAGTCGCTATCGAACACGCGAACGGTCTTCCAGTTCGGTTTGTTCTGCTCGATGAACTTCAGGTGACGCGGCTCGATCTGATAGGCATCATGGGCCGCGCGGTCCTCGAATACCGTGTGCAGACTCACATGAAACGCGCGATCGTTGACGGGCCGCGCTAGGTCCGGACTCAAGCGGCCGACGCCGAAGTAAACTAAGCCTGGGTGGTTGTCCAAGTACTGTTTGCAGCCCGCGATCAGCTCCTCGATCTTGCTCGGCGAGGCATCACTCAATTCGAAGTAAACCATGTGGGCCAGTCCAGGTGTTTTCGCCATTTATGTCGCTCGTCAGTCTAGGAACAGTGAGTTCAAAAGTATCGCTGAAATCGGAACGCGAATTGTAGTCACCCCAGCCTAATTTCGCGACACCTGCATCCCAACTATGCCGGCTATAACTGAGTTGGTGGAGACGCTTGCTCGTTCAATCGCCCTTGCTGAACAGCACGCAAATGGGCGTAGGAACGAACACACTCTGTTGATGAAACGTGATCAGTCCGGTGGCTGAATCGATAGAAAAGACACCTAATGTGTTTGAAAGTTGCCCAGCGGCCAGTAACCATTTTCCCTCAGCGACAAGATTGAAGTTTCGCGGCGTGGCTCCGCGCACGTTTGCAATTTGAATGCGTGACAGTTCCCCATTGCCTTCGTTGATGCTGAATACCGAAATCGTGTCGTGACCTCGATTGGCGGCGTAGATAAATTTTCCACTTGGATGCACGCGAATTTCGGAGGTACTTTTAGCTTTCTCGCTGTCGAGTTCAGCGGCTGGAACGGTCTCCGTAGTTTGCGCTGCGGTCATCCGCCCCGCCTTTGCGTCGTAATCAAACTTTGTGACTGTCATACCCAACTCGTTCAGAACATAAATCCACTTTCCATTTGGATGGAACTTCATATGCCGTGGGCCTCCGCCGGCTGGAACATTGCCTCGTCCGTGCGGCTTGATCGTACCAGCACTTGCATCAAATTGATAAATGACAACTTGATCCAAGCCCAGATCGGGCACGAAAACGAAACGATTGTCCGGTGAAACGCCTGTCCAGTGTGCGTGAGATGCATCTTGTCTGCCTGGTACGACTTTTGAGCCGCCTTCATGGTCGATCAATTGCGTGCGTTCCTTAATCGAACCGTCTGCGTTCACTGCGAACACTGCTACGGAGCCGCCACCATATTGCGCAGTGAAAAGTGTGCGGCCAGTCTTGTCGAGCGAAACGTGAGCTGCGCCCCCATCACCAATCGCGACCGCATTTAAGAGTGCTAGAGTAGGCTTAGGTTGAGCTCGATTGATCGCAAACGCAGCCACTACCTGCTCTCCCTTTATGCCCCCCACTGCGTAAAGCACTGGTTGTGTCGGATGAGTGGCGAGAAAGCCTGGCCCCTCCATCGCAGCGGCTAAAGTAGGTTCTGTTAATTTGCCATCTTCAGTGTTGAAAGCAGATTGATAGATCCCCTGACTTAGGGAAC
>JANPLP010000801.1:0-10070 GCA_031426595.1 Planctomycetia bacterium
GACCACTGTATCGCGGATCTTGAAATCGTATCACAGCCCGCGCTGACTCGCGTTGCTCCACGCGAAGCCACTCTTTAACGGTCTCGAGCAACGCCGACTCGCAGCCTTGCAGATTGGTTACGCGCACATCGTATGCCGGGTCAGACTGCACGACGATCGAGCCCGTTTGACGCTGGGCATCGATTACCTCTATTCGAGGCAGATCAAGCGGATCGTTTGGAAGCGACTCACCTCTAACTAAACCTCGTAGAACCACTGAAAACTCGCTCGATTGTCCGTCGGCAAGATAGATTTGAAGCCGTTGTTGATCGCCCGAGGGAGTTAGCGACCATTGAAAACGTCCTGGCACAACTGGCGTTTGAAATTTCCACTCACTCGGCAAATCAATCTGTAATCGATAGATGGGTCGATCTTCACTCGTTATCAGCAATCGAGTTTCCAATGTGCGTTCGAGTTGCGAAATTTTAAGTAACGATTGCGATTGCACTCGCACGGTAGATGGCACTGGGTTGACCGTTAACACAAGCTCGTAGGGAACCTGGGAATATCGATACGCTTGATAAACTTCGATTGGCAAAATGCTGGCGACCTCGTGCTCGGCCAACCAGGAAGATTCGTCCATTGCTTCCACACGCGTTAACCCTTTCGACGATTCTGCTCGCACATTCAACATCGCGCTTCGCCGAACGGCGATATGCCCCTGCTGCAACATCGCATCTGGTACAACAATCTGCGGGGCAGTCACGCGCGCCGCTGCCTGCGCATCGATGGCGGTTGGCTTTGATATAAAAATGTTGAAAGTTTCGCGGTCAGCAACTTCCTTGAGAAGTTCAATGTCAAGTTGCTGCACTGACTCCAGTTCCTTAACAGTCCAGCCACGGATGTTAGCGCCGACTACTTTTTCAACGATGTAGCCGGTCGGAACGCGCACAGCAAAGGATTCCCGGCGACCACGTCGAAACTCAAACTCACCATGCCAAGCCAACTTAAGAGCATCTTCTTGAATGTCAAACACACTTCGCGATTGGACCGATAAGCCTTGATCCACTTTTGCTTCTGAGGTTTTATCGCGCCATTGCAATGACAATCGCCCATCCGCAGAAAGCGCCGTGATAATCTTCGCGTTGGCTTCTGTGGTTTCAAAGTTAACGCGATCCACGCCTCCCGTTAATCGCACCTCCGTGTTCGGCTTTGATACCGTAATCGTGAGCTCAGCCGCAGGTGTGAGAGGCAACGCACCCTCTAAAGCGCGCCAGCCGCTACGCTGTTCGAGCTGCCATCGCAATTTCAATTCGAGTTGCTTGCGACCTTTACCCTTCGAGTACAAAACGTACGTGGCTGCCGGACACGACCCCTCGCTAGCCCCCTTCGACACTTGCTGATCAGCACCTTGCGATTCGACAGCCAGCATTTGTAAGCGTGGCAGTCGACCATCAAGCTTCGCCTCTTCGATCACGCAGCCCGCTAAACGAAAAGGTATCGCCACTTCCTCATCGGTGAACTGGTCAACGGTGATGGAACCTGTCATGCGCAGCACATCACTCGAATCGAGCGTCACCGCATAGGTTGCCGCCGACCACGCAAAGTAGGCCGGCAAATCGGCTGCGGGAAGCTTTTTTTCTGCATGAGCAAGTTTCCAGAGCCTCTCATACTCATCGTAAGGCACCAGTAATTTCTCGGCTTTTTCAAAGTCCCCTGAAGCGGATGCGTCAAATGGAATAACCACGGCATCTGCTGGCAAGGAAACTTTGCCGCCCACCTCCATCGATTGAATCAAGCGCCTCAGTTGCTCAACATCCGTGACGACAGTCCCAGGTGGC
This sequence comes from Planctomycetia bacterium, assembly GCA_031426595.1. Lineage (GTDB taxonomy): Bacteria > Planctomycetota > Planctomycetia > Pirellulales > Pirellulaceae > Aureliella. The sequence goes on from JANPLP010000801.1 coordinate 1,821, forward strand.
GGTTCACTTTGCGCACATGTCACCGAGCTTGAGTGACACGTAAACACCAAAGCCAGCAGAATCGTAGTGACGCTTTGTGACGCGAATTCCTTATGCTCCGCTATTGCTCCACGTGCACTGATACGAGCCCAAAGCCTGCCTAATCTTTGACTGATCTCAGAGACTAGCATGACCACGGCAAGTAACACCAAACTAACCATCACCGCCGTCGTCGGTTGCTCCAGTTCCACATACCATCCCGTCACCGGCTGCGCTAGAAAAGCAGTTATACCAACAACAAAGAAGTAACGAAGTCGCGCCGCTCGTCGCTTAGGAACCAGCAATAAACCAACTACCAACACCACCATACCAAGTGCAACTGCAAGCCAATCCAGTCGTGGCTTATGAACTATTGTTACCTGAACTTGAGGATCCAGACCTAAGCTCTTCAAAGAGTGCATGTCGCCAGCTTTTCGTTGGTCGAACTCAATCGCCAAACTGCGAACTCCCTCCAGTGCCCACAACTGTTTCTGGATCGAATTTGCTGCAACTTCGGGCTGACTCTGAGCCGGCGACGCACCGCTTTGAGCCACCTTACCGACTTCACCTAGACCTTGTGGGATCGTCATTTCGTTTGAAGCCTTCTTTGCATCCGATGGAGCTGATTCGGCCGGCGCATTGATTTCGGGTTGAGCCGCTACTGACTGGCTCTCGCGAAGTGCGGGGAGGTCAACCGCGCTTGGAGGTATTTCAGCCCCCTCATTGTAGAATTCCAGATGCGCATCTCCTTGGACCCCGAGAGCCGTATCAAAACGCCGCTCAGGCACAAAGCTCTCCAACGCGATCTGCCCGCCTCCACCCATGTGCCAAATTTTATGCATCAACCATTTAAGCGAACTCGTGTCGCCGCTGGCATTGTCCGCTCGCAATGTACCACCCGTTAACGCTACTTGATAACCGTTCGGTAGTATCAAATCCCACTTCGCATCAGCGATGGGTACTGACACCATTTCCGTGTTGGCATCTTCCCGCTCAAAGAGTTTCGGTGCCAACACTCCTATGTCACCGCGCAGTTGCACCTGTTCGGTGGGCGATTCGTAAACAAGTTGCAAATCGCGAACTGCCAGGGCCTTGTTTGGAGGAATCGTAATTAAGACTCGATCCCCTTCACGTTGCGGTAAAGCTGATTTTCCATCTAGAACGACTGACCACAACTTCGCATCGCCTGGCAGTTGAGATTCAATGTATGCAGCCTTCGTACGTAGCTTGAACCTTGCGGCAGTCTGACTGAAGCCATGCACAGAGACTAACGTTACGAACTCGGCTCGCTCTACAATCGTTGTCGGCAAGCGATGTACCGGCCGCCGAGATACCTTCGCAATAGCCGCATCCGCAAGTCCGACGTAGCCAAACACGCCGACTAATCGCTTTCCAACTTGATAATTCGCATCCACTAGCTCACCGATATCGACCGACCGAGGGCTCTGCTCCATCGCAATCTCAAGCTCAGAGTGACCTTCCACGGCGATGGTGCCTGACTGGTAAGCCACATCTTGCGCACGTGCGATCGGTAGCGTCACTGTCAGAGCATCCTCCGTGTTAAGTGCCTGCGTAAAGTCGACCGCAATGCGCGCCGTACCTGATTTTCGTTCAGCCAATTGCACGGTCCAAACACGCCGCCCCGCTGCGATGACACTTGAGCTTTCCTTTACAACGGTGTCACCCAACCCACTGATCGCCACTTCTGAAGGAGTCGACTCAGGCAAAGTAAACGCTACTGACTGCACGCTCGCTTGCTTGACTTGAAAAGTTATCTCAGAATGCGAGTTCAGAGATTCAGTGTTAAGCCGAATAAACGAATGCAACAGTGCTACGATGCGAGATGGAATTCGCATGATCTTCTGCATAGAAGCCCAGTCCGCTGTGTCGAATCGATAAGCGGCGGCTGCAACTGACTCACTCAGCTCGTATCGCTTTTTTTCGACAGAATTCATGACCATCAGGCCCTGCGTCGATTCCGGCGTGACCTGCAAGTCATCCTCCAAATGCACTGCTATCACTCCTTCTTGATTCTCTGTGTTCAGAACTCGGAAGTTCGGTAGAGATTGCACCGACGTTTGCCATAGAGTGAACCAGTCAGCCGGTGTGAACTGCCCTTCAACTAACACACTCTGCTGGCCACCAGCCGGGATTCCGTTCGGTAACGAAACTCGAATGCGAGCTAGAGCTCCGCGGTTCGCATCGATCGGCATTGCAAAGCGATCGAACTTCAAGTTTTGCTTCTCCGCAGACTTCACTGAATTAATGGTCCAGTCCGTAGGACATTCGAATTCAAAGTAAAAGAGCTGCTCGTTTTGGGGCAACAACGTAAAGCGACTTTCAGCCTTCAAGCCGCTATTCGAAACGGTGACGTAAGTGAACGTATCCACCACCACGCGCGCGGACTTTGTAACAAACTGAGCTGTAAGGCCATAAGGCGCTTGCGGGGCATAGTAAGCGGCCACCGCCTCCAGCTTGGGTGCGCCTAGCTCTGAAGTGGTCAAACTCGTCGGGAGTGCAGAGGTTAACAAGTTGCTATCGACAGCGATCAAAGATTCAGGCTCGATGCTCGCCACACTCAATCGATCTTCGGCCAGCAAGCCGACAATCGCAGAATTCCCCGCCACATCTATGGGCTTAAACGTAGGCATCCGCCACGTCTCCAGGTTTCGTGTAATCCGGTCCAGCCGAATGTTCACAACCTCGCGAAGCAACGCGGGCGTGCGAAGCGAAACCACCAACTGCTGCTTACCATCCACCCTTTCAATGGACCAACGACTGAGCAATTCGCTCGTCACCGAGTTCACCTCAAGATCATCGTCGATCTCATATCTAAATTCGTCCCTCGCACCATTCAGCACGCTCATGGAAACCGTGGCATGCAACCGTTCATAAGCCTGAGTTACTTCAGCAATCAGGACGCCGCGCGCATTGACTGTGCTCTCCGCGCGCAGTGTACGATTATTCAATGACATAACCATGGTCATGGGCTCACGACTGGGCAAGATCTTGAAAACCGTTTTATCTGCCGACTCGTCCACATCCCGACTAATGATTGCCGCTCCCGACTTGATTTCAACATTCCCGGCAACGGTGAGCTCTAATTCGCTTGTCGGCGCAGGCGGTAATTGAAACTGCAAAGTTTGCTGTGCTGCTTCGGTCGCTATCGGCATGATCATGTCGAGCGTCAAGCGATGCTTCCCTAGCCCCTCCACAAACAACCAAATCTGCCCCTGATCGTTCTTCGCAAGCGCCGCAGGTTCATCGTCCAAATTCGCCCGCCGTACCCCCACTCCCGACATATTTAGCGGCAAGACTTGAACACCTGACGCAAGCACATCCAACTGAAGTTCACCCTGGATGACCACACGGCCTTCATCCACTTGAGCTCGATAGTTAGCGGAAAGCATCGCGATTTTCTCCGGAGGTACCTGCCCCGCCTTTACCTTCGCCCTGTTCACCATGTCCTCATACTCGGATCGAGTCATGAAGACTCGCCTTGCATCGTTGGCTAATAACACATCGAGTTCTTCGAAAGGTACAAACAACTCTCGCCAGGGTTGTTCAGGCGTTTGCGCGCTGGTCGTATTTGCGATCGCGCAAGCCCACGCCATGCAACTCAGCATTGCAGACAAAGCAACTTGGAGTGACTTAAGCATTCTTGTCGCCTCCTAAGGTTTCACTCGACGACGTGGCCTCTGATGCAGTTACTTGTTCAAAAACAAGAGATGGAGGCTGGGCCGGACTTGACCGAGGTCTTATCCACGCGCCGTTAATGTGTCGTGTAGCAATTGTCAAATACCAAGCAATCCACGACACGCCCACAATTGCCAATCCAGCGTACATCGGTTGGTTGAGCAATTGCCGAGCGAAAGTCGGTGCAAACACTCCGCACATCACGACGCTGATGACAACTGCTGCCACCGCGGTGATTTTTACACTCAGTGAACTTTTCAAGAGCAGCAGTCCGACGACCAGCAGTGGCACAAACACCAACAACGCGAACCAACGTTCGTCGATTGCCCAAAGCTTCAAGTCGCCGTCGGGGGCTGGGGCGGGACGTAGCGCCGAATACAAGTACAAGATACCGTCCGTCTGGAATGGCGGTGGAGGACTTGCATTCACACCTTCTCGCACCCAAGCCACTAGTTCTTCGTCGCTGCGCGTCGCTTGAGGGAGCCATTTGAACGTTCCTCGAGCGCTCCAAACAAACTCTTCGGTCCACGGACCGGATGCGCCCATCAGCGTCAGTTCATCCGGTAAGTAAGCCGCCAGGTATATTTTTTGAATCGCCGGATCTTCCGGAAACTCTGGTACAGCCAATTGCGAATGCGTCCCCGCCACCGTGTAACGCAACTCAAGCGTAAACGGTGTGTTCGGATCCTGGCCACTCAGCGGTACGAAAAGCTGACCTTGATCGCCTCGCTCAAGCGGAACTGGCAAACCGTTGATACGAACTGGCTGGGCATCAAATTGAGCTTCCTCAGCCAGTTTAAGCGCCAGTCGCTGACGCGCGCTCCGCAACCGATACAGCGCTTGAACCCCACGCTGATCGCTACGTGTAATAACCGTGCGCACCAGCCCGCGCTCAATGCTCGTACGTTTTACTTCCTCTAATTGATAACGAGTCGCCCGAAGTGACAACGACCAATCATCTTGAAACTCAAACGCTCGCGCCGCATCCGGAACAGGAGCGTCGGCCATTAAATCTTGCACCGGATCAATCGGCCGCAGCCCCACTAAATCGCCGCTTGGCACAACGTCTAGCGACTCCGCTTTAGTAATCACAATCTGCCCCCAAGCGCGATCCACGCCGGCTGGCTTTATACTAGGCAAACTCAACTGAAGGCTTTTGCCCACTTCCAGTTGATCGAGCTTGCGTTCCCATACGAGTGTGACGACCTGATCCCCGATCAACTCAGCTTCTCCACTCAGGGCCCATGCCACATAGCCCTCGGGAACGTCTGCCGGAGCTGGCACAATAGGTGCCTCGCGGATTCCACTGCTTACGTTGCGGATATCCCCAGCAATCTCATTCGGAATATACAGGCGCAACGACTTCACACCACTATATCGAATGTCAAAAAAGAACTTCGATTCGTAACGCACAATACCACTATCGATTCGAACCACCAAACGTTGCCGCGCCGTGACTTGCGATTGCCTTCGCTCCGCCGACAGCGACAGTTCCGCGCGCTGATCAGAATAAGCGAACGCAAGCGCAGGACGGGTCGACGGAAAACGATTGTCGCGACTCGACGGAGTCGTGCGGTAAACTTCGCTGAATGCAATGGGTCGCAGTCCATCCGTGGAGGCTGGATTAACGCGCAGACTTTCCGGTGCATGAACGATCAAACGGCCATCAGCACGCTGAATGAACGCTTGCTTGGCTTGCGGTAGTACAAATGAAACCGTTGACGCAGAGCCCGTGGGTGTGAGCAAGTTTGCTTCGTTTAGACGCCGCTGAAACTGCAACAAAACTGCGACTTTGCCCAATGCTTTGTTAGAAAGATTGACGATCAGCCGCGAGTCGTTTTCACCCTCACTATGAAATGCACCGACCACAGCAGGCTGAGCACCAGGCACTGCGCGACCGGCAACTTGTAGCACCTCGAACCCCGCCGGTATGTCATATTCCAATTGAAAAACGCCAGCTTCAGTGATGTCATAAACCGCCAGCAAGTCAACGGATAACTGCTCGGGCTCAAGATAACTCTCAACCAGTTGCTCAACAGTGATCCGCGGTTGAATCTTCTCCACGCCGATCTTCAATTCGAATGGCAATGCTGCGTAGCGATAAGCAAACGTATAGGGTTGCCCCGTACCTGTCTTCGACAACTCAGTTGCGTCGACTTGCAAAATCCCACTCCGTGACTTTGCTTCAGCGCGAAGGGTGGGATCCACACTGACCAATACAGTCCCTTGCTGCCGACCGACCTCCAACGCTTTAATCCGCGCCACGTCGACATCAGCTATTTCATCGAATGCGGGCCCAACCTTCGCTTCTGACTCTGAGTATTTCTCAAGCTCAATCATCAATGCTTGCGACGCTTGCGCCGGCTCAAACAATTCGACCGAGATGATTTGATGATCGCCATCTTTTGAGACCTCCCACTTGCGAACATTAGGATCAAAAACGTTAACGACCTTTTGATCACCAGGAACCTCAATGCTCAACTCGGTCAGCTCCGCGCGACTGATCTTGTACTGCAAAGTGGCCCGCGTACGCACAGCTCCCTCGGAGATAAACAGCTCTTGCTGTACTTCCGCCACGGACAGTGGTGTCATTCCGGTCGCACCTTCCGTTTTAGGAGTCCAATCAATGGTGACCTTCGGCGCAGCCCCCACAAACGCTAACAGCACCGTCTCTTTCTCAGCAGCGACTGCGTCATCAAGTTTGGTTTCATCTGCTTCATCATTAGCCTCCGTGGCCGCGATCATCGGCTGAACATTCACTTTCACCCCAGCTTGCGGAATGCGAATCCGCCATCGATTCACTGGAGCCTGGGGCGCATCGAAACTGACATTGTTGTTCCCTGGAGTCTTCGTAAAAGCTCTGGCGTACTTTAACTTCAATTCCAAAGTACGCGATTCCTTAGCCGTGTTCTCGATCAGCAATTGACATCCGCCGCCCGCGGCTGGAGTCACACGAGCCGCTTCACCATCAATAGTTGCTGATAGGATCGCCGCCTCACTTAACCGCAGTGGAATTTGAATCCAGCCCTGCTTAATCAATTCAATTGCCAACGTGGCTTCTACCTGCACGACATCTTTCTGAATCGTTGCCTCATTCAAGGCCGCCGTGATGATCGCGTCGATCGGCGAAGGTTGAGGGCGCGCAGCCTGTTTGTGATCATGCGCCTCTTTCCAAAGAGCCTGGAACTGATCGTAGGGCAGAAAGACGCCGCGACCTTCCTTCTCAAAGACTTCCCGTAATTTGTTGAAAGGAATGTAAACCGTTCGCTCACGCGGCACAGGCTGAACACCCGTCTCCCCGCCCACTCCCGAATTCTCCTGAGCGACCAGAGGCGTGAACGACGCCCAAGATGCTATTGCAACAAATAGAAGGCGACACACAATCGCTTGCACTGCCCGATAAACGCTGAGCTTCATGGGGTTTGTCCGATGCTCGTTTGGCTTGAATCGTCGAGAGGAGTCCGCAATTCCGAAAGAAAAGCTATACGTCCGAATTGGTAGACGCGCTGGCGCGCTCCCCAGTTTCAGGTTCCGCACGTTTTCCCAAAGATTCTACAGTGGGCGCAGAAGCAAGGGCCAGAAAGCGGCACAAAATGAGGCCGTCGCGCGAAACCAATCCGCTGCGAACTTTCTGCACCTGACTACAAAACGCAGCTAAATTGCGACACGAGCCTTTTCCTCCAGCAACGTGCCGCGACGCGACGAATTAAAGCCGTTCCAAGTAACCGAGTTGACTTAACTCTGATTGGGCCTCGGATTATTGAACCAGTGACCGGACGTATCCACGCCACGCACAATCACCCCTTTTTCGTTCCATCCTAAATCCGCATGCACCTCAGCACTGCAATACCGCAACGTCAATCCACATCGTCTTCGATCCGAATCGTTGGCTGCCGAGCCATGCAAGAGTAGGTCGCTATGCAAAGACACTTCGCCCGCTTTCAAGACATCGAATACAACGGCACCATACTGTTCTGCATTATCGATAGATTGATTCAGCACGTTGTGCTCGGATGCATCACTGGGCCGGTAAGTCAAATGGCCTGATCTTTGCGAACCTGCAATGAATTGTACGCAAGCATTCTCGATGTCCGAATCATCAATAGCCAACCACACCGTCAAAGCCTTAGACGGCGACAGCGGCCAATAACTTGCGTCCTGATGCCAAGCCACTGCTTTGCCATCGCGAGGCATCTTGCAAAAGAAGTGGGATCCCCAGGCAATCACATTCTCGCCCAGCAAATCGGATACAACGTCGATAATGCGAGGCTCGATCAGAATGTCGTAAACCGGTCCGTACTTTAAATGCGCCGAACTGATCGAGTAACTATCCCCGCCCGCCTGCATCACTCGCTTGAGCAAATCATCAAAGTAGTTCCGAATCGTGGCAATCTCAACTTCGGAGAAGATACGAATGGGTGCCAGATAGCCATCGCGGTTATAGCTCGCTACCTGCTCGCGATCCAGTGTTTTAGGTGAATCATTCTCGACGTCATAAAAACGCAGGTCGCGACCAAGTTTCGCCAGTTCATCTTC
>JANPLP010000802.1:0-1437 GCA_031426595.1 Planctomycetia bacterium
GAGATATAACCAAATGTTGGGTTCTGTGAAATGAGAAAAAAGTGGCGTATCCTGCTGGTGTAAATAGTTTTGTTTTCACAAGCAGCCCTACGAGGGCAAAGGAATACGCCATGAATCAAGGTACGGTATCGAGTGGTTCCAAGCCAGAGGGCAACGCAGAAGTTTTGAAACTTGGTGCGGTCGAAAGTGCCAGAAGCATGCTCGACCAAATCGTTCGCGAGGGGGCTCGCAAGATGCTCCAAGCGGCTTTGGAGGATGAGGTGAATTCGTTTCTCGAAACGTATTCAGCGATGGTCGATGAAAGTGGGCGTAGAATGGTAGTTCGCAACGGATTCATGCCCTCAAGGGAAGTCGTTACCGGAGCGGGGAACTTGGAGATTCATCAGCCGCGCGTTCGGGATAAATCTCCCGATGCCGAATCTCGGATCAAGTTTTCCTCAAGCATTTTGCCGCCGTACTTGCGTCGTTCAAAAGCCATTGATGAACTCATTCCGTGGCTCTATCTCAAGGGGATTTCGACTGGCGATTTTTCCGAGGCGTTGCAATCGCTGACAGGATCTCCCGTCGATGGCGTAAGCGCCAACACGGTCGTTCGACTCAAGGAAAGCTGGACCAAAGACTTCGAAGCATGGAATGCAAGAAACCTTTCGGGGAAGAAGTATGTGTACATTTGGGCTGACGGCATTCATGTCAATGTACGCTTGGAAGACCAAGAAAATCAAAGGCAATGCATCTTAGTTGTGATGGGCGCAACGGGCGATGGAGAGAAGGAATTGATTGCAGTTCGAGATGGTTACCGGGAGAGCGAAGCAAGCTGGACAGAACTATTGGCGGACATCAAGAATCGCGGATTGTCGATCGATCCAAAACTTGCGATCGGCGATGGAGCACTTGGTTTTTGGGCCGCTGTTCGCAAGGTGTTTTCGGAGATCAGGGAGCAAAGGTGCTGGTTTCATAAGAGCGGCAATGTCCTCAATCAAATGCCAAAGAGCGTGCAGCCACGAGCCAAGGATGCCCTCCATGAAATCTGGATGGCAGAAACAAGGGAAGACGCCTTCAAGGCATTTGAACGCTTTGGAGAGATGTACGGAGCAAAATACTCAAAAGCATGGGAGTGCTTAAAGAAGGACAAGGAGGAGTTGTTGGCGTTCTACGACTTCCCGGCTGAGCATTGGAAGCATCTACGGACCACCAATCCAATTGAATCCACCTTTGCCACGATTCGTCTCCGCCACAAAAAGACGAAGGGTAGTGGTACACGCAAAACGAGCTTAGTGATGATGTTCAAATTGGCCGAAGCAGCATCGCGAAGATGGCGTCGACTGGACGGTCATCTGCACATCGTTTCACTCTTGGAAGGTAAGAAATTCGTCAACGGAATCCAACAGGTCGCCGCCTAATTCAAAGTTTTTTGAACACAACATTTGACAATATCTC
>JANPLP010000803.1:0-3289 GCA_031426595.1 Planctomycetia bacterium
TCTAGCCAACATGTCGCACGAGTTGCGCACGCCGCTGAATTCGATCTTGATCCTTAGCCAGCAGTTGGCCGAGAACTCCGCCGGCAACTTGTCGAACAAGCAGATCGAATTTTCGCGCAACATCAACTCGTCAGGCTCTGATCTGCTCCACTTGATTAACGATATCCTCGACCTTTCCAAGATCGAATCTGGCACGGTGACAGTCGACGTCGAAAAGATCCCCTTCGAGGGACTATACGAAAACATCGAACGCAACTTCAAGCACGTGGCCGAGGCAAAACATCTGCCGTTTTATGTCGAGTTTGATGCGAATTTACCGTCATGCATGGACAGCGACCCGAAACGCTTACAACAGATTCTCAAGAACTTGCTTTCGAACGCTGTCAAATTTACAGCTAGCGGACATGTGAAAGTGCGGGTAGGTCTAGCATCACAAGGCTGGAGCCCTGATCATCCGGTGTTGAGCAAGTGTGGCCAAGTAGTCGCTTTTGCTGTCGAAGATACCGGCATTGGTATCGCACCTGAGAAGCAGCGATTAATTTTTGAAGCTTTCCAGCAGGCAGATGCTGGAACATCTCGCAAGTATGGTGGAACCGGGCTGGGACTAGCCATCAGTCGCGAATTGGCTCTGCTGCTTGGTGGCGAAATCAAACTTACCAGTGCGCATGGGCAAGGTAGTACTTTCACTCTGTTCCTGCCGGTCTACTACTCTGGTCCGAACATCTCACCGACTGCACGCAGTTCTGAAACGCAAAGCACGCAGCGCGAGATGAGGGTGTTTCCAGTGGAGCGTGAAGAGCACATAGAAGACGATCGAAGCGAGATCGAAGATGGCGACCGAGTGCTATTGATTATCGAAGATGATCCGAATTATGCGCGCGTGCTGCTTGAAATGGCCCGATCGAAAGGCTTTAAGGGTGTCATTGCACAGAAGGGAGCCATCGGTTTGTCGTTGGCGCGGCAGTATCACCCCACCGCAATTTCGCTAGATATTTTCTTGCCAGACATGTTGGGCTGGACGGTGCTCAATCATCTTAAGTTGGACCCAGATACTCGCCACATCCCAGTTCAAATCATTACGCTTGAGGAAGAGCGACAGCATGGTCTCGCGCACGGCGCATTCTCCTACCTGGTCAAATCTCCTACCACTGCGGGATTAGATACTGCGTTTGAGCGCATCAAAAACTTTAGTGTGGACCGCGCTAAACGGCTCTTGGTGATTGAGGACAACGAGATAGAGCGTATGGCGATCATGGAATTGCTTGGTCATGACGACATTCAGATGACAGCCGTCGCGACGGGTGCGGAGGCTCTCGAAGTCTTGCAGACCCAGGTATTTGACTGTGTGGTACTAGATTTGCGATTACCCGATATGAGCGGTTTTGATCTGCTAGAACGCATTAACAACCGCGCCGAAATGATGGATGTTCCGGTGGTTATTTTCACGGGGAAGGATCTGAGCACCGAGGAGCAGCTGCAACTTAAGAAGCTCGCGAAGGGGATCGTTCTGAAGGATGTGCAATCACCTGAGCGTCTGCTCGATGAAACCGCGCTGTTTTTGCATCGCGTGGTGGCTAACTTGCCGACTGAAAAGCAAGCGATGCTACATCGGCTGCATCGTTCATCAGAAATTTTGCAGGGTCAGCGAGTACTAGTAGTCGATGACGATGCGAGAAACATTTTCGCGCTCACATCATTGTTGGAAGATCATGGCATTGACGTGGTCAGTGCTACGAACGGTAGAAAAGCGATTGAGCTTTTACAGGAAAGCGCGGATGTGGCCATGGTATTGATGGACATCATGATGCCCGAGATGGATGGTTACCAGACGATCCATGAGATTCGCAACGATGCCAGGTTTCGTACGCTGCCGATCCTTGCTTTAACGGCTAAGGCAATGAAGGGTGATCGCGAGAAGTGCCTGGATGCGGGGGCAAGCGATTACATTGCCAAACCGGTCCATACGGACCAGTTGCTTTCACTGATGCGAGTCTGGCTTTATCGTTGATTGGCGTGCGTACTGAGTAGCAAGCTTGCCGGATGGCCAGCTTTTCGAAGAGATTGTCGAAAGCGAGATCGATGAGTCACACCGAGAATCAACCAATTGTTGCGGGGCTTGTCATGCTGAAGAATGCAGGAACAGGGCACTTTCGCAAAGGTCACCGATGGGTGCGTGTCTGGCGAGTTGAAGCTCGTGGAGCGCAGTTGTGCCTAACATGATCAACATACTGATTGTCGACGACGAAGAACGGAACCTGACGGTTCTTGAGACCATTCTCGATGAGCCGGACTATCGGATTGTTCGAGCCCGTTCGGGAGACGAAGCGCTCCTCGCGCTGGTTTCCGAGGACTTCGCTTTACTGATTCTCGACATACGCATGCCAGAGATGACCGGATTGGAACTCGCACAGATCGTCAAGCAACGCAAACGCACTGCTGCTGTACCAATCATCTTTCTAACGGCTTATTATAACGAAGACCAACATGTGCTCGAAGGTTATGAATCGGGTGCTGTCGACTACCTTCACAAGCCGGTGAATGCGGCCATTCTTCGATCGAAAGTCGCGGTTTTTGCCGAACTGCATCGCAAAACGTGCGAGATAGCTCAAACGAATCAAGCGTTGCAGGAAGAAGTTCGACTCCGCACGCTGGCCGAAGATCAACTTCGCGGACTGAACGAGACGTTGGAATTGCAGGTCGTTAACCGCACTGACGCGCTTCGTCGCAGCGAAGAGAAGTTCAAGGTTATCTTCAATTCCACTTTTCAGATCATCGGCTTGCTAGATGCTGAGGGCAAAGTCCTAGAAGTGAATCAGACCGCGTTGAGCACCCTGGGAATTGATGCGAAAGATGTAATCGGTTGTCCATTTTGGGAAAGTGCGTGGTGGAAAGATTTCCCGACTGACAGCGAGCGTGTATTGAGTGCGGTGATGCGTGCGGCGGCCGGAGAATTCATTCGCTTTGAAGCCCAGTACCTGCTGCGCGATTGCACCGAAGCCACCATCGACTTTTCGATCTCACCGGTGTTTGACGAAAACGGCCGCGTTATTCTTTTAGTGCCTGAAGGCCGCGACATTACGCTGATCAAACGCTCCGAACGAGCTTTGCTTGAAGCGGATCGACGAAAGAACGAGTTCTTGGCCACGTTGGCTCATGAGCTTCGCAATCCGCTCGCACCGGTCCGAAATGCTTTACAGATTTTAAGCATGCAGACGGACTTGCAACCAACCGGTATGTCGCAGTCAACATCAGACGCGAATTCAGGAACTCAACTTGAATCAGAACTGCA
>JANPLP010000804.1:0-8494 GCA_031426595.1 Planctomycetia bacterium
GGAACTCAGCGGTCTGCGAAAAGTCCCAACCTGGCAATTCAATTTGCAGTTCGCAGCGATCGAACAACGAGCGACTCACCGCCGACGCCATCGGCGACTCAACAGCAAAGATGACCGTCAACGGAAACGGAACGCTCAGCAATCGAATCAAATCGGCTTCGCCAGCCGCTGAGGCACTCTCCGTGTCATCGATCAGCAAGGCGGTCTGCACACCTTCGCTTGAAGCCGCCCGGAAGTAGTCGCGCAGCGCTTGCCAAGCTACGCGCTGGTCGTTGCCGCAACGCGTTCCACAGACTCTGGTAGCGAGCTCGCATAGCAATTCACCTTCGCGAAGCCCGAAGATTGAGGTCCGCAGAATCTCAAGACTCGGCACCTCGCGGCTAAGCGGCGGATTGGCGGCGCAGAACTTCAGCAAAGCCGATTTGCCGACGCCGCTGACACCCATCAGCGACCCGACTTGACGTCGGTTGCTGATCAGGAATTCAATTCGTGCCAGAGCCTCTTCGACCGAGGCGCCACGAAACAACGGTTGCGAGCGTTCATTGGTGAACGGGCTTGCGTTTAGCTTCCAATATCGCCAGTATGTCACGTTACTAACCCGTTGATGGATGAGCGTTCAAGGCACGGAATTGCTTCTTCGTTTTGAATCGGTCGCTACAACCGGAAACTTGAGCATAATCGTTAAACTCCGTTTCCCTTCCGATCGAGAGAGTTGCTATCTAATGGCTTGGCCGAGATTCTATTGCGAACACTTGCCGCTAGCGGGATCTTTCAGTTTGGACGAAGATGAATCGCGACACGCCAGCAGTGTGTTACGCATGGCAGTTGGCGATACATGCTTGGCCTTTGATGGCTGTGGCGGGGAAGCTCGCTGTACGATTCACTCAATGAGCAAGCGCGCGGTCGAAGTGATGATCGATACGCGTGTGAATACCGACCGCGAGTTGCGCACGCCACTTCACTTCTGCGTGGCCCTTCCAAAAGGTGACCGTCAAAAGACGCTAATCGATTTTTTGGTGCAACTAGGTGTTCACACACTCCAACCGCTGGTCTCGCATCGCAGCGTTGCGCAACCCGTCGATTCGGCTCTCGCTCGATTGCGACGTGGCGTAATCGAAGCGAGTAAACAGTGTGGTCGCAATCACTTGATGAAAATAGACGACCCCATTTCGATCGAGCAACTGTGTCAGCCTTCCGCGCGCTCAGACTCACTGCGATTGGTGGCGCACCCGTACGGTGAGATAACATCGCTGAAGCAGCTTAATTTGCAGATCGTCAAAGCGCCTGCGATCACGATGCTGATCGGTCCCGAAGGGGGCTTTACTGAGGACGAAGTGAACTCGCTTCGAACCAGCAACTGGACCGCTGTGGGACTTGGCCCCAGAATTTTGCGAGTCGAAGCGGCCGCTAACTATGCAGCCGCTTATCTGGCCGAATCTAGTTCGGAAGAGTTTCGTGAATGTATTGATCGGAGTTTCAGCTTTTCCGTTGCGAACTCATAACCGAGCGAGCGTCTCGGTAAAAAATCGCCAAAACTTCTGCACGCTGCTGATCTGCACTCGCTCGTCAGGCGAATGAGCTCCCAGGATGTTCGGGCCGAAGCTGATCATTTCCATTCCTGGGAACTTACTACCAATGATGCCGCATTCCAGCCCAGCATGGCAAGCGGCCACGTGTGGATCTTCGTTGAACATCTGTTTATAGATGGTGGTCATCGTGTTCACTAACTGACTGGTCGGTTCCGGTTGCCAGCCAGGATACTCGCCCGCCACATCGACTGAACCGCCTAGCAGCTCGAGGACACTCGTGAGGTTGCGAGTAAGTTCGTCGCGCTCGGTGTCGACACTGCTGCGCGCCAAACACATGATGGTGATACTGCCATCTTTCACTACGACACGCGCCAGATTGTTGCTCGTCTGCACCAGTCCAGCGATCGAAGGGCTCATCCGATAAATGCCGCTCAAGGTACCACTGACCACTGCCAGTAACGTGCGCTGTGCATCGAGAGGCACGAGGCTATGGGATGTAGACAGCGGCGTTGAAGCGATCTGCAACTGAGGATCGGTTACATGGTTTTCGTGTTGCAATGTTTTCGTTTCCGCAGCCAACCAAGCATGGCAGGCATCGGCCTGATCGCTTGGCATGCACACCGTCGCGGTGGATTCGCGTGGGATCGCGTTGCGAAGACTGCCGCCTTCGATCTGCGCGATTCGCAAACCGAACTTACGAGCCGCTTGCCATAGCAATCGATTCATGATCTTGTTGGCGTTGCCGCGGCCGAGCTGAATTTCCATCCCCGAGTGACCGCCGGTTAACCCGCGCACGGTCCACTGAAAGAATCGGCAAGTCGGTTTGCTTGGCTCTGCGTCGTAAGTCGCCTTTGCGGTCACATCCGCGCCTCCCGCGCAACCAATCGTCAGCTCATTGTCTTGCTCGGTGTCCAAGTTCAGCAACACACGACCTTTCAGCCACGAGCCATCGATGGCTTTCGCGCCAGACATGCCGGTCTCTTCGTCGATCGTGAAGAGGCATTCCAGCGGCGGATGTTTGAGCGACTTGGATTCGAGCACATGGAGGATACTGGCGACTCCGATTCCGTTGTCCGCCCCCAACGTCGTCCCCTCGGCTCGCACCCAATCACCAGCGACCACCATTTGAATTCCTTGCGTTTCGAAATCAAATTTGCAGTCCGCATTCTTTTGCCACACCATATCGAGATGCGATTGCAGAACCACCGGTGGATGGTCTTCGTATCGCGCCGTCGCCGGCTTCCGAATCAACACATTCCCTAGCGAATCGGTCGTTGTTTCCAATCCCAATCGCTTCCCCCAAGCTTCGGTAAAGCGACTGATGGCCACTTCATTTTTTGAGGGCCGAGGAATTGCGTTCAGCTCGGCGAACGCTGCCCAAAGTCCACTAGGTTGAAGCGACCGCAATTCGGCTGAGTTGTTCATAGTCCATCCACAAATTCAGAGAAGTCAACGCACAGAAAACGTACTCGTTAATTCTAACGTTACCCGCGATCTGCGTTTGTTTGAAGAATGCCAACTGCCATACATTTCTCGGATGCCGAAGAATTGTATGCCGAAGGATTGGATGCCGATTGAGCCACCGGGCCATTAAACGGTACAAAACTAAAACCGTACGATCTGAACAGCTTGGCATTTCGACTTACCGGAGGGCTTGCGCCCTACCGCTCTCATAACGACAAGTGAAATGAATGTTTCATCAGCTAGCTTGGTTTCCTAATTTGCACTTAAGTCGCCAACCAGCATTGAGCATCCCCCGTGTGCTCCGGCGTTTGCATTTGATTAAGTCGACTTATCGTAAGAAGAAAGCATGTGCCTGGAAAGCCAAAGATTGGATCAAGTATTGGGGCGGCTCCAAGCCCCAGTTGGACCCATTGCGAGCACTGCGATCGCGCCAATGCTAACCAGGACCTGAGGCTTCGGGCCAGCGGTAAGCGCAGTGTAAGCATCGGTGGGCGATCATCAGAAGTATCGGGCTAGCACGTGCCTTGCTTGCGCGGAAAAGCGCACATCGATCCGTCGATTTTGGAGAGGTCAACTCGCATAAGGGAAATCCTTAATCGAGTGCAAATTCGCAGTGAATCGACAATCCGGCGCTATGCAAGTGTGTGCAGAATCGGCGAAGGGCTTGGTAGCAATTCAGCGATTGGTCGATGAACAAGTGTGTCATAAAGCCTCTTTCTCGGTGAGGGCGTCGATGTTTCCAACATTTCCCTTTGACCTTTCACTCAGCAACTTTTGGTTGCCCGCCTTTCCGGCGGTGGTGAGCGGCGCGGTCGCGCCGACATCCCAGGTGAATCCATGCGAAACACTCGCGTGCACCCCCAATATCGTAACGCTCGCAGAAGCCTATACCGTAATCGCTGACCAGACTCGGCAGCGCCTGCAAGCCCGGCAAGCTACACCGTGCATCGTACCATCGAAGTATGCGAGCCGAACTTCAACTAACGGCAAGTTTCAACTCGTCGCCGAAGCTTGGCAACTGCATTCCCATGCAACACAAGTTGCTGAACTGCGCTTAGTCAAAATCGACGGCGCGAAAAGCAACATCATCAACGCCTGGGTCTTCCCCGCACAACCAACTCAAGTTCCAGTGTTCGCAGCCGAACTGATCGGTGTCAGCGACGTGACGCGGGTGGCGTTCATCGACATCCAAGTTCCGGTAGTAAACCAAACTGTTCGGCAATGCGTCCAGCACAAAACGAAACCGCTAGCGGAACGCTATGCAAACTTGCCATGCGACGAAGCTGCACCTCAGTGGGCAACCTGCGACTCAGCGGGCAACTTCACTTACGCACGTGGTGTTACCGGACCTGATAATGCGCGCATTAGCGCTTGCTACTTTGATTATCTCGACTGCTACTTGAGCGAGTTTCTCGGTTCAGCCCCTTCGATAGATCAGGCTGATCCAAAAGCCGCCGAACGACTGCAGGCCTACCAACTACATCACATGGAACACAGTCCCGGCAAGAAGTTTCTTGGAAACCTCTTCGGACACGACTGGACGCACACGTTCATGACGAACTTTTTGTTCGCCAAAATGGAGAAAAAATCATGAGTACGATGCAACGCGTTCGCGAAGCCATCTCGCAATCCCACGATGCCATTGAGCAAACCGACTTTGCCAAAAGTCTCCTAGACGGTCGCATCACACGACCCGCTTATGGAGTGTACTTAAATCAGATTTGGCATATTCATCAAGCACTGGAGCAGTCACTTGCAGCTTGCGATCGAGTTGCGGCATACTGCACGCCTGCCATGATCCGCACCGCCGTCATCGCTCGTGATGCCGCAGCGATGGGACAACGCATCGATGCTAATCATAAACTGCCGACGACGCGCGACATCGAATCACACCTTAAAACATGGGCGACCGAGTCGCCGTTTTCGCTGCTGGGTTGCCTTTACATTCTGGAAGGCTCTCGGATGGGTTCGCTAATGATCGCCAAGCCGCTTGCGAAAGCCTTGGGACTGAGTGAGCTGACAGCGGATCGTTCAATCGTGGGTGTGGAGTATCACTTGGAAGGAGCTGCTGAGACACCGCGACGTGTTCGCCAGTTCAAAACCGACATCGACGCAGCCAACTTGAATGCGGCCGATGAGCGGGCGCTCACCAGCGGTGCTTGCACATTCATCGAGATGCTAAAGCGTTTGTACGACGCACTGCCCGTTGCCGACACCGCGCACAGTGGAGTGAGGGGAGTGTGTCCATTCTCCCATCACGCATCTAGTCCGTCAGCTCATTTGCGATCCGCTTAACGAGGGTCGCTAGTTTTTAAGCGCGCAATTGCCTTCATTCCTCCTTCAATAATAAGTAAGTTGCCCTCGTATGAGCGAACCCAAAGCTGCACCCGATGCGAAAATTGCCCAGTTCGTAGAGATCATCTCCGGCTCAGCGGACGGTCGTTCGCTGGTGAGTATTCGTAATGAAAAAGCGGACGATAAAGTACGCGATCACATCCGCATGACACCCGGTGTGCAACCTTTCAAGCACAACTACTACACCGCGGATCAGTTCTACCAAAAAGATCGCCAGAACGGGGTGATTCGCAACGTATATGGACAGCGAGTTCTGCGGGTCACTGAGGATTTCATTACAGGGATGCTATCCGGTTTGGAAGACGAAGTGGGCGATCGCGCAGGGATGGTGATGTACGAAACCGGTTACGCCTGGGGCATCGAGGATATGCGTAACTTTGTCAAACGTTCCCAAGGTGAATTTGAAGTCGACTTCGCCAAGATGGGAATGGGGATGATGTTAGAAACTTGGTGGTGGCCGTTGACCATCGAAGGCTGGGGAACCTGGCGTTTCGATTTCCGCGATGCCAAGCGCGATATGCTCTACGTCGAGCTCTATGAATCCGCGGTTGCCAAAACATTGGGCGACATCGGTGCAGTCGTCTGTTACTTTTACGCAGGCTTGTTCGCCGCCGTCTTCGGTGTGCTAGCTCGAAAGAACTTTGCGTGCGTCGAGATTCAGTGCTATGCGATGGGTGCCGACCACTGCAAGTTCCTTATTTCGCATGCTGAACGGGTCGATGCAGCAGCGTTCTGGCGGAGTCAGGGAGCGACTGGCAAGGACATTATGAAAAAGGTGCAAGAGGTCTAATTAGGCTTCGAATACCTATGGCAAGTCAATCGATAGATCGATCTCGCGTCGCTCAGATGTGCAGCCCCGGTTCGCTCCACGCTTTGGGTTTGGGTGCATTGCCGTTCCCACAGCTCGGCCAGTTCGTCAATTGGTCGAACCAAGCCGATTTTAAGACACCTGAATGTAAACCATGGGTCGATCTTCCAGGTTCGACGACTACCGAAGGCTCTACCGCTATTGAGGCTGCTCTGCCAGCGGTTGCAGAGCCCGTGCCAGTTGCTGCAGCAGCCGTTGAACCGGTACAGGTTGAAACATCGAGCACTACCGTAGCGCCGCCACAGTTGACAGCTAAACAAGAAACTGCACCGGAGCCTACTGCAGCGTCCCCTGAAATCGCCCCACAAATTGACATCACAAAGCATGAAGCGGCTGAACGTGAAGCAGCCCGCATTGAAGCAGCGCGAGTTGAAGCAGCGCGAGTTGAAAGCGAGAAGCTGGAAGCCGCCAAACGCGACGCTGAGCGACTAGCGGCTGAGAATGCTGCGTCGGAACAAGCGGCTGCTGAGAAAGCCGCCCGTGAACGAGCTGAAGCAAAACGCTTAGCAGAACAGCAATCAATAGCAGCCGAGCAAGAGGCGGCCAAGTTAGAGGCGGCCAAGTTAGAGGCGGATAGGTTAGCAGAAGAACAACTAAAACGTGAACAAGCTGACAAGGAAAAACTTGCTCAGGAAAAACTTGCTCAGGAAAAACTTGCTCAGGAAAAACTTGCTCAGGAAAAACTTGCTCAGGAAAAACTTGCTCAACAGCAGGCCGCTGCCGCCGAAGCAGTCAGCGTCGTCGCGCAACCTGTCGCAATTCAACCGCCAGCACCGCTGCCCAAAGTGCAGCAGCCAACTCAGCCGCCATCCAAACCGATTGCATCGGCCGCTCGCCCGCCAGTTCGCGTGCAAGCGGAGTCGCAACCACTACCGCAACGCATCCCACGTCCAGCAGCCCAAGCAGCACCAAACGATTTCGATTCCGTCGACGACTATGTTTCAAAACTCGAACGATTGGTCTTGGAACTCAACATGGAGTTAGCTCGACGCGAAGATCGCCCGACCAGCGGCAATACGCTCGAAGACCTCTCGCAACGCATTATCGCATTGAATCTTGAAAATCTAGCTCTTCGCGAGAAACTGCAACACGCGGACAGCAACCAGTAATCACAACGCCAGACCTCATGGCAGATCCAACGACAGACAGGTTTTAGGCAAGATAGATGAACAATCGTATTAATGAAATGTTAGTGGGCAGCGATAGTCGTTATCTCAATGACGAGGAACGCAAGGAGATTATCGACTACATGCACGCCTTCGAAGCGCGTTTGGCGATGCTGGCGTTGATCGAAGAGAACGAAGATGCCGCTGTTCGCTTCTGCATTGACAACACTCGCAAACGCTACCCGAACTTCGACAAGTACCATCAATACGCCTGGGCCAAAGCGTTCCGTGATGTGCAACTGACCACTCGCTATATGGCTCAAGCCTGCCTGCTAGATGAAATGGGAATGCTGGAAGAAAAACTACTGTTTTGGTTGCGAACGATTCTGGCAGGATTGAACTTCACACCGGAGTTCAATCGCGACACTTACACCTATCTAAAGCAAGGCTTCCGCCAAACTTTGCCACCGGACGCTTTCGCAAACTTCGAGCCCTATCTCGATCGCACGATCGAAATCATGTCTGACTTCCCCGCTCCTGCGACCCCTGCTGTATAGAAAAGTTGACGCTGTCATGACACTGCCCGAGACGCTTGAATTCAAAAATTACTACGTTGAAAAACTTTATATGGTCGCCAACGTCGAAACAGGAGTGCTAACGAATCGCTCAGGGCGGCGTATGCTCGCACTGACCAACGATTTCCTGCTCGGTTTGCATCGCGCTTTAGAGTCCGAGTGCGGCGAACGGGCTGGAGAAATCCTCTATCGCTGCGGCAAAAAATGGGGAAAAAACTTCGGACGCGGCTTGAGCGCTGAATGGTCAGCCTTCTATGACTGCAAATTCTCCGAATTCCCGTTGGCCTTTGTTGAAACGCTATTAAAACAAGAATTCGCTTGCAACGGTTGGGGAATCCTCGACATTGATTACCAGCATCACGCGGTCGGTGTTATGCAATTGCAACTCGACGGCGCGATCATGTCGGACATCATGGCACAAGACGTTGCCTACCCAGTCGACATTCTAACGGCAGGCATCATCAGCGGAATTTTTTCTCAGTTGCTGACACGCGACTTGGAATGTGTGCAGAGTCAAGTGGGCAAGTCAGCCGCTGGTGTGAGTAAGTTTCTACTGTCTGACCCAAAGCGCGTCGCACAGTTACAGGGCGAAGCCGC
>JANPLP010000805.1:0-4631 GCA_031426595.1 Planctomycetia bacterium
GACCAGCTTGCAATTCGACCCCGGTCTCGAGATACCTACTGCGCAGGCCGGGTACGGCAGTACCGTTGATTGTCACGCTGCGGGTTGGATCGACTTCGCTAACGTAGGGTCGCACTTCGAGATACACACGACCTTCGCCGCGGATCTTCGCGACGTAATCGACGCGAGTGCCATATTCGCGATATTGGATACCAACTTGACCGAGACCCGACGGGACAACGATTGGGATTTCACCCCCGACATTGAAACTTGCAGGGCGTCCGTCAACTGCGGTTAGAGTTGGATTCGCGAGTACT
Organism: Planctomycetia bacterium; assembly: GCA_031426595.1. Classification (GTDB taxonomy): domain Bacteria; phylum Planctomycetota; class Planctomycetia; order Pirellulales; family Pirellulaceae; genus Aureliella. The sequence continues at coordinate 297 of JANPLP010000805.1, forward strand.
TTGACCAAGTTGTTTTGACGGAGGGCTTTGATTGAATTGAAGAATGATGTTCCATTTTCTGCGATACCGACGGTAAAGTTTTGCGTACCGGTCCCGGCAAACGCAGCGCCTGTAGCAGTCAGCAAACCACCGGCGGAGTTCGCGATGACGTCATCGCCGTTGGCAAATGCCCAGTCGATCCCAAGTTCTTTGAGCTTGGTGCGGGAGACTTCCATAACTTGAGTCTCAAGTTGGATAGTGTGCACACCTGTAACTGTGACGCGATTGATTACAGTTGGGAAATACTGTTCCGCAATGTGGACGACCTGTTCCACATATTCATCGCTGGTCACGAAGCCACTAATGATGCAGCCTTTTTGAATGGGTGTGACTAACAGCTTGGCTTCTGGAAACTGTTGACGCAGGATAGCTTCCAACTCGCGCACATCGCCTAGCACCATCACTTCAACAGAGTAGACCGAGTCGTCAGCGCCGACCAAGTCAACTTGAGTGACACCTGTTTGAATTGCAGAGATCTGCAAACGATTGCCGCCGGTCAGAGGTAAGGCGGTGATAACATTCGGGTTTTGAATGCGAACTTGCTTAAATGGCTTGTCCGCGGTAATCTCGCGACTGGTGCTGACCACCATCTGAATGGCTTGTCGCCCTTCGCGAGTTTCTTGCAAGGTGACGTTGGAGTTTGCAATGGCCCATTGAGAAGTTGGAGCTTGCTGGGCTTGAACTTCATTACTTTGAGTCGACGCAGAGGCCAGGAAGCCTGTGGCGAGCGACGCTGCCAAGAGCGCTCGGCGCAAAGTGCGGTTTTTTTGCGATTGAGCCATCCCAGGACATCCTTGTACTAATTGAGTAGCACGCTACGCAATCGTCCCTGATTGCTTGCACGTTCTACTGGATTGGCGATACTGGCATTTCAAACGTCAGCCGATCGAGTCGACTGGCTTCACGGTTGCGATCCGCAACAAATTGTTTTGGATCGCTCTCCGCCGGGTCTAAACCTATAGTGCGGTTTATCGTTTATCGTCACACAACTCGGAAATGTAGACTAATTCATTCCGCCGGATTCAATTAGTCTACTTTCGGCGGCTCAGCAGAATTCATGATATTTGAGTCTGTCGATGGAACTCCGGAGGCTGGAGTTCCGACCGGTAGACCTGCAGGCGGTGCATTTCCACCATTCGGATAAGTCGGTGTGTAACCGCCAAAACCTGAGTAAACATTTCCGGCTGGGTAGGGCCAGACCGCTTGCGCTTGAGCGGGATGAGCGGCTTTGTCCTCACCCTCTTTTTCAGTTTCATTTACCAGCTTAGGCACTTCGTTGTTCCCTCGCCACTGATAGCGCGCTACCCCAGTCGGCGTAACGATTAGCATTTCGTTGGGAGCTTTTTTAGGCGGTAGTTTTGTGGCAACTTGACTCGAGCTGGGTTGCACGGGTGCGGGATGATGGATGGAAGTGGGAGCTTTCGTAGATTCAGGTTCACGTTCATTCTGGTGTACCCACGACACGAACGACTCGCCGTTATCAGCTTCGTTGCCCCCATTCAGGTCCGCCTCTTCGCCAAAGGGACGCAAGCTAATCCTCATTTCGCCAAGTTTATTGGCTAGAGTAAGCGCTTCAACTTGGCTTTCCTTGACCTGCAACTGCAACGTTGCTTGGCCGTTGGTTTGCTTTCCATCCGATTCACGAGTGGTTACGCCGTTGATTGCAAACACCTTGACGTTTCGCATCACCGTTCGCGATTCGGCGACATTGCCGTTGCCTTCCAGTTTGAAGGTACCGATGACATCTACGTGGTCGCCCGGTTTAATGTATCCAATGCCACCCGAGGCGATATCAAAAACGCGGTAACCTGGCGGCAACTCGGTAGACAGGCTATCTCGCTTATCAGAAATTTTGCGTTCGATGATCGGTTCGCCAGCAAAAATATTTTGCTTGACATACATTCCATCGACCTGCTCCAACTTTACCAATGCGCCTTCTGGCAAACGGCTTTGCGGCCATCGATCCAAGACAAAATGCTCATCGGTCAGTTTCCAGCCGGCTTCCACGTTTTTCTTGGCTACGTAGATTTCCACCGTGGTCTCAGCTGGTTCACCAGCTCCTTGGTCCATTACAGCTTTGCTGACTGCAACGGCAGCCACCATTCCGCAACCCAATGCCACAACTAATAAAACTAAAGATTTTGCTCGCATCGCCAGTGTGCCTTACACGCTAACCAGGTATGCGGCGAGTCCTATCCTGCTGACCCGATACGATCGCATGGTAATGTATTGCCCTCGGAATCCAATTCGTGGGCCAAACGCCAATTGCTGGCATTAAGAGCTTGATTGGCATTTTCCTGCCTCAAGCTCTAGCAAAATGTCGCGCCGCGCTACAATCAGTACTCCTGTTAAGGAGTTCACGGAACATACAGTTTGCCCACGCCCGAAAGTTCACCAACCTCGTCAATGAGTGAATCGTCTGAGCCATTGTGAAAAGTACACGCAAACTCGGCGCAATCCCCAATTTCTACATGTGCTAGCTCTGAGCCGCGTCGGACCCATCTGAAAAGTAGCTTTTTTTTCTTCCAGCGGTCGGCTTTTTACTGAACTGACCGTAATTCAGCGAATCTACCACCTGAGCCGACGGCGAAGATACGCCCACTGGGGCTAACATCCAGTGCATGAAAACCAATATGTGCAAAGGGTTGCCAATAATCTCCTTGGTCCGATTGATAGCTGTGCGTTGGTCCGGTGGAGATCATTTTTCGCTGAGCATCTTGGCGGTTTTCTTCCAGGCACACTGCTGAGACAAACATGTGAGGTGCTTGAGCGGCTTTTTGCCAAGTCAGTCCGAGATCGCGACTGAAAGCGGCGGTTGTTTTTGAGGCTGCTTCCGGTCGGTAGTCACCACCCACCGCGATTAGCAGTTTTTCGTCGGCACGAAATGCAAGCGAAAAAATTCCGGCCGCTGTATCGCTGACCAGCGGGCAAGTTGAGATGGACCAGTTAGCTCCAAAATCGTTCGTGCAGTAAACTCGCGACTCTGCGGAAACCGTTCCACCTGTTCCGATCCAGGCGAGCCCCTTGGGACCTACGCACAACGCCGAGTTGCTGGCGGCAAAGCCACCTTCTTTTTCTCTGGCAAAAGGGAGCTTCTCGGGTGCAACGACTTGCCAACTAGCTCCACCGTCCGCGGTGGTCGCAATCAGTAAACGGCCATCGACCGGGTCGCTGAAAGCGATCCCTCGACGTTTGTCCCAGAACTTCAAGCCATCGAAGAATGCCATGTTTGATGGGTGCCGGAAGACTTCATTCCAGGACTGGCCGCCATCGTGCGTCTGCATGATTACTGCTGGTGTGCCCGCGCTGGCAATCGTAGCGGTGCGATCATCGAAGGCGATGATGGATCGAATCTCGAGTTCGCCTAAGTTGGAGGGGCCGCACTTCACCCATTGCTCGCCTCCATCGCTGGAACGAATTACGGTTGCCTTCGAGCCGCAGGCCCAAAGCACACGGTCGTCGACCGCGCTCAAGCCCCGCAGGCTAGCATCAAAACCTGTTGCGCGTTCGAGCCACTGCAGTTGACCTTCGTAAGGGTCTGCCTGCAGGGTCGCGCAGTGGAGAGTTAACGCCGTGTGCCCTGCGATCACCATTAGCAGCCAGTGCATGAACCGAACACCATTAAACGTCATCGCTGCAAACTCTCTGTAAAACAACACTTACGGTAAATACCGCTGTCCACTTGCCATTGAATTAGTACCCGACTAACCAGTATAAGCGACGGGTACCAAGAACTTATCGGAAGGTTTTTTATTATGCTTCGATGGCTACACTTTCTCGTCGCTTTTTCGTACATGGCAACTGCCTTAAACTCAGCGAACGCACAGGCTTGGTTAACTGACCAATCCTTATCTACGGTTCCCTCTGCTCCCGCGCTACCAGTGGTGCCGTCGATGGGAACGACACCTGCTGCTATGGTTGGTTACACGGAGCCACCGCCGCCGCTGGCTCCCGAGGTTTCGGCATCCGTGTTCGCGCCCGACGTCGCCACAATCGAAATCCAACCGAAGGCAGAAAGCTTGGTGTGGTACAACCCTTGGTCTTGGGTTCCAAAGGATGGTTGGAGCAATAGTGCGGAGTTGGGCATCAATGGTTCAGCCGGCAATACGGAGTCGTTTAGCTTCCAGACAGGCACTCGACTGAAACGCAAAAGTGACTTTACTTTATTCGACCTGCGACTGACACATAATCGAACATCCGCAAACGGATTGGAGACGCAGAACAATGCACTCATGTACAGCGACTTTGAACGATTCTTAGGGAAGTCGCCTTGGTCGCTATTTGTTAAGAACGGCC
>JANPLP010000806.1:0-3007 GCA_031426595.1 Planctomycetia bacterium
TTAGAAACAAAGACGCCGGAACGGCGCTTCGCTTGTTCCGGCCTACTAATGCCAAAAACAGTGGCTTGAATCTTTACAACCGTCAACGCCGATTGCTGACGCGCTTTCCAACAACTAGCGCAAGTAGGCCGGAACAAGCAACGCGCCGTTCCGGCTGCATTCAAAAAAGTCTTCAAAGCGGCGGAGATTAGAAACAAAGATGCCGGAACCGCGCTTCGCTTGTTCCGGCCTACTATTGCCAAAAACCACCTTAAATCCCGGGCAGGACAGATCGGTCGCGACGCGATCTGTCCTGCGGTACGAGTGGCGGAGGGCTCAGGACAACTCACCGCTTGCGACGATCAACTCTGCCAGTGTGCGGGCACTGACAAGGATCAAGGACAGCGGCGAATTCGAATCAACTGAGCAACTCACGACGTGAAGGCGGCAGCCTAAGCCGCGCGGCGAACCTGTTTGACGACACTGGCCAATGGAGCTGTGCGCTCGGCGGGTTTGGGCATTGGCAGCGTCACATCTATCTCCAGTTCCGTCCGCAGAATCTTCACTCCAGGCGGTGCCTGAACACCGATTCTTACCTTATCGTTCCCCACAGCCACAATTGTTAACACAATATCGTCGCCCAGATGAATGCACTCCGAAGCCTTACGTGACAAAATCAGCACAGTCGAATCCTCCATGAAAAAAAGTATAGTTGCGAGGCTGACGTCCTTATCAACCCCTCTGTCACGTCTACCGATTCATTGCTGCAGTCACTGTATGACTCGGAATCGGATAGCTGGCCGCGCGACGACCTAATGAATCATAAAAGAACACCGAACCGCGATGCAGATCCCATACGGCCGTCAAACGTACACTGCGAGGACCGTAAATACAAAAGAAAAGACCACACGGTTTGCCCTGCTGCACTAGCAGTCGCTCGGTCATTTGAAAGGCGTCTTTCTCAAGCTGATTTTTTTCGCATAGTTCACCGCGAACAAATTCGCGGATCGAGTCAATTTTTTCGTCGGCTAGAGCTGTTCCAGTTGGCATATTTGAAATTATCCTCAATCCATGAGGGTGCGTGTCTAATCCATCTCCGTTCCACGCCACGGGGGCAGTATGAAACGAAGATCCAAAGTTGCTCGACCGTGCCAGCGGACTTTGCGAACTAGGCAAATGGCAACTGAAAATACACAACCGTCGACGCGGTGTGCTAGCAGATTATTTTGCCGCCCTTACGCAGAACTCTCAGCTTACACTATCAAAGCACTGACTCTATCGGCTCGCTCTTCACAATCGCTTAACTGCGCTGCCTAGGTAAAATGCACTACCGCAAAGTCTTGCTATACGCACGATCTAAGACCTGCACAGTGTGCAAAATCGCTACTCGGTCATTCCGATTTTTCAAATGTTTTTCAATTTGAACCAAGCAGCCAATATTGCCGGAGACCACCGCCGCAGCCCGCGTATCGAGAACCGCTTGAGCCTTGCGAATACCCAGTTTGGCGGCGATTTCAGGTTGCTCTATGTTGTATGTACCGGCTGAACCGCAGCAAGTATCGGCGTCCGCCAAACTTACCACTTCCAATCCCGGTATTCGCTCAAGTAATCGACGCGGGGCTGCACGAACTCCCTGCGCATGAGCCAAGTGACAAGCGTCATGATAGGCGACGCGCATCGGACTCTGGAGAGCCGGGATTTTCTCCAGTTCGAGTTGATCGAGGTAAACCGAAATGTCTAACGTCTTTTTGGCGAGCGCCGCCGCCGCCCCCTCGGCGTCCGTGCCGCGCAGCAACAGCGCATATTCGTGGATCGCAGATCCACATCCCGCCGCGGTCGTCACAAAGTAATCGATGTCTTCTGGAATTGAGGCGATCATTTGCCGCGCAAACCTAGCCGCTTCATCGCCCTGCCCAGTATGCCATGACAAAGCCCCACAACAACCTTGCTTGGGTGGAATCACCACCTCGATCCCATTTCGCGACAACACACGAACCGCGGAAGCATTGATGTCCGGCGCCAAAATCTGCTGCGCACACCCCGCTTGCAAAGCCACCCGCCCGCGACGCTTACCAACCGCGAGAGTGATTTCCGGTAATGGCTGCGCGGCAGGCAGTTCGTCGGGTACAAGGTCCAGCATCGGTCGCAGTGATTTTGGAGCCAACCACTTCAGCCCCTTAGTCATCCGGCCAACAGTCGCGGCAATTTTGAATCGCTGCGGATACGGCAACGTCATTCGCGCTAACACCGTCGCCAATGTTCGTTTCTTGTTCCCCGTAACCCGCTGCTCGTCGCGATAAGAACTGATCAAGTCTCCATACTGAACGCCTGACGGACAGTGAGTCACACATGCCAAGCAACCCAAGCAGCGATCGATGTGCGGCGCAGCATCTTTCGCATCCAATGAACCTTCAAGCACCAGTTTCATGAGTATGATCCGCCCTCGTGGCGAATCCTGCTCCTGCTCCAGTTCCTGGTAAGTCGGACAAGCAGGCAGACAGAATCCACAATGGACGCAAGTCCCCACTGCGGCAGCCATGTCGGCCCCGCGAGCTCCATGTTCGTCAGCCTTGATATCATGCAGCATCGCTGTCCCTTGCCCTGGTAGGTTGAAGTCTCTGCGTTCGTCTCAATCTAATCACTAATCACTAATCGCTAATCGCTAATCGCTAATCGCTACCAATTGGTAACAACCGCATCGCGAACGAGTTTTTCAGCGCACCGCAATTCACTTCGTGTGGTAATCGATCATCAACTGCGTTGCCCGCTGACAAACTTTGCACAATCGCGCGTTCGGACTAAAGCTGCCCATCCAGCATTCAAGCTGCGGGCGATAAATCCCTTCCTTCAAGTACCCACCACCTTCAAATGCACCAACTAGCTGCAGTGCATTCTCGCTCGCCGCAGTCGTAGGTATGGGCACGTTTGGCGAAAACAGATCCTTCCACTTAATTTTGTCGCGGTCGGTCTGACGCGTAATGTTGGGCTCCAGCGGCTCGATGCCTGTCGGATAATTGTCGTTGTACGC
>JANPLP010000807.1:0-14277 GCA_031426595.1 Planctomycetia bacterium
GGCTCGCCATTCGTCGTCAACACTTGCGTGTTCGTAGTCGAATCTCCCAATCTTGCAAAGTCACGAAACGACCAAACCACGCGTTTGTCACGAGTAACTTCGATGATTTGCGGATTCTTCTCCCCTGCATGGCAATTGCCAAGCACGATGTTTCCCGATGGTAGAACTTGCAAAGTAGTCACCCAGGCCAGTTGAATCCCGGGCAAATCGTTTTGCGCTAGTTTCCAAACAATCTCCTTCGCCGGTGTGACTTCGATAACCGCATGACCATTTCCAGTTGAGATCAATGTGTTACCCGTCGGCAATCGAATGGCTGCGAAACACTGGTTGCCGAATGCTTCCACGCCATGCCCATCCGCAGGCTTCCTATCAAACAGGGGCACGTAAAACTCCCACGCCGTTTCACCGTTTGGTTGATACTCGCGCACCAATCCATCGCCCTCATGACAGACGAGATAATTGCCTGAATCCAGTTTGCGGACCAGTCGAGTGTCGCGATGCGGATGCGGCTTAGAAACTCGCAACGGAATTTCGCGAACAACTTCTCCTTTCAAGTTAACTTCAATGATACGACTCACACCACTCTCCGCGATCATGGTCGAACCATCGGCAAGTCGCTGAAAAGCATGCACCTCAATCTTCTTCCCCGCGTTACCATTCGCAGTCGCTGAATCGTATTCCCAAACCAGCTTGTTCGATTTCGGTTCGACTTCCACGATGCGAGTCCAATTAGTCTGCAGCAGCACATTGCCATTGCTGAGGTAATGCAGATCGTGGAGCGGGCCGATTTTCATTTCCCACTCGGTCTCCCCCTTTTCATCAACGATTATCGCCCGCCCCTTCGAAGAATCCGCGGTCAGAAAACGGTGCTTCGGTTCTTGAGCATCGACGACAAATGGCCCCGTTAGAAGTAACGCGGCACCAGCTAGCAGGCTAAAAATTCGATTCATGGGTTGGCTCGCAACAAAGAGAGGTGAGAAGGGTCTGAGCGGCTGATTTTATCGTGAGTTTTGCGAATTGAGTCTTTTATCGGAAACTTTTCTACCCACTTGAAGCGTTTAACTCTAGCAGCGGGTGAGGGTTCGCAAACAAACTGGGATTCGATCGAGGAGACTTGAAAATGAACGTGTTTCGCAGCTTTAGTTGGTTGAACTGCGGCATCGCAGTGCTCAGCATGATTGGTTCCAACGCTTTTTCCAAGCAGGTAAAACTGGATGTGGGGCTCGCAAAACCTACCGTCGCGGTCGGCGATGGGGGTAAAGTCGAAGGTCACATGCGCATCGCCCTGACCGGTTTCGAACTGAAGCAAGAACGCGAACGCATGCCAGTAAACGTGGCTATCGTGATCGATAAATCAGGCTCGATGCAGGGAGAAAAAATCGAACAAGCCCGCGAAGCTGCCGTGCATGCCATCGATCGGTTGCGCGATATCGATATCGTTTCAGTGGTAACATACGATTCGACGGTGAATGTGCTGGTTCCCGCCACTAAAGCCACCGATCGCGAAACCATCAAAGCCAAAATTCGAAAGATCCAAGCTGGGGGCAATACCGCTCTGTCAGCAGGCGTAACGAAAGGAGCCGCAGAGGTTCGCAAGTTTCACGAAGACAAACATGTCAACCGTGTCATCTTGCTCTCCGATGGCTTGGCTAATGTTGGACCCTCGTCTCCCGCCGAGCTCGAGGCATTAGGCGCTTCGCTCCTGAAAGAGGGTATCAGTGTCTCGACGATGGGATTGGGGCTAGGCTACAACGAGGACATTATGACGCGGCTCGCCCTCGCCAGTAGCGGCAATCATGTGTTCATCGAGGATGCCGAGAATCTAGTTCAAGTCTTCCAAAACGAGTTCGATGATGTGCTGAATGTCGTCGCACAAAAGATTGTCATCAAAGCTCAAATGGCGGAAGGCGTGCGACCGGTCAAAGTGCTGAACTACCCTGCTGAAATCGACGGCCAGTCAGTTACTATCGAACTTGGGCAGCTTTACTCGAATCAACAGCGGTTGTTTGTGGTCGAGTACGAACTGAAGGTCGGCCAGGCCAACAGCACCTCGCCCATCGCCGATGTATCAGTTGAGTACTTGAATCTTGCAACCGAAACTACCGACAAACTTACGAGCTCGGTGCAAATCCGTTTTACCGATTCAAAGGAGTTGGCTGAAAAAGAAATCGATAAAGAAGTGTTGGCTTCCTGTGTGATCCAGATCGCCAACGAGAGGAACCGCCGAGCTACCGAACTCCGCGATTTGGGGGAAGTGGAAGAAGCCAAAAAGCTGCTGAAGGAAAACGCCGACTACTTGGATACAAATTTCCGATCTCTCGGCGCAGTCGAGTTAGAATTACGCTGCCGACTGAACTCGCAGCAAGCTGAGCAGTTGGATGGAAAGGATTGGGCATCGAACCGCAAAGCCATGCGGCAATTACAAAACATTGATGCCACGCAGCAGTCCTATCTGGGGTCCGGGGCCAAGAGCGACTACAGCCGCGACAAATAGCCACCCACTCACAAGTTAGAATCGCTGCCGACCGCTGGCCTTCGCGGCGGCAGCTTCCGCAGCAGCGGCTTCCTTCCTATCACTGATAATCTTTGCGTAGCGAACCTGCATCTCAGGAGTCATCGCGTCCACAGCCATCCGGTAGTAAACACGCGCAGCCATCAGTCGATTGGCCGCTTCCGCATCTTGACCCATTTTCAGATAAAAACGGATGTCGGATTCTGCTAACGAGGTATGCACAGGAACACTTGGATGACCGCCCGCCAACACTCGCTGCCACTTCCCTGGATCTGTCAACGGTGTGATCGGGGCTGCGTTAACTCCACCACCCACTAAGCTGCGACGAGTCGGTGTGGAAGCATTGACGATAGCTTGAGGCGCTGCTGCGCGAGCGCTCGAGCTTCCAAGATTGGTCCCAAGAATCGCATCATCCAGGGCTCGCAAATCAATGATCTGAACGGAAGCACTGGAAAGCGACGTGCCAAAGGTATGACCACTGGCTCGAGTCCCATAAGGTCCCCAACCCGAAGTTACGCTCCCCGAGCTAGCGTAAGAGTTCCCAGCCATCGCCGCGCTCCCTTGATCCGGAACCAACGCACCACCGCTGTAACTAAAATTGCGGAAACTCGGTAGCTGCACGACTTGAGATAAGCCTGTCGACGTGAACATGGCTGACAAAAGCAAAGCCAATCTGACGCTAAGTGAACCGACCTGGTAGTGCATAGTGGGGTGCTTCGATAGTCGTGTCGAGAAATGGAGAGTCGATATACCTTTGACAGTGACCCGCCAAATTGGTTCCATGAACCCACTATTGTAGCAGCCGGTTTTTGACACGCCAAAATTTGCCTCCGACCGAAACACTTTCTGCCAAGAGTGACTGCAACGCCCTGACGGTTCCTGAATCTGCACTTACGGTTCGCAAAATCCGCGGAACGCGCTAGAGAGCGTCTCGCTTGGGAAGTTCATAACACGACGCTTGAGCGAGGGGTACCATCAAATACACTCCAGCAGCCATTCGTTCCCGCACACGCTTTTTGAAGTTACACTGGCGCGCTCCAGCTGATCGTAAAACCTAATTTGAGCAAAGCACCAGTCCCTTCAAACTCTTTCCCACGGTCTAAGCCCGCTCGCCCTCCGGTTCCTACATTGAAATTCCTTCAGTGATCATCTCGCTTAGCTAGCCACAGCCATCGGGACCGGCATTACAAAGTCAGCAGCCAAACACAGTTTTAAATTCGAGCAGCGATCCAAATTGAACTGCCGCGGCTCGCAGCGACACAAGCACAATCCCAAAAATCGTCCGCTTGGTAGAAAACGGATGGGACTTACGATCCGCCGTGTCCTGACACCTTTCGCGTCGACGTATTCCATACTTAACACCAAATCATCGGGACACTGCATCGCTCGAGTGAGTAGTTGTTGGTACATGTGATTGCTCGTAAATTTTTGAACGACCGGAATCATTGCAGCCCCATCTGCTGCTCTAAGCTCAATCATCGCTGGCCCAGTGACACGTTTGGTCACACTTCGATCGATTCAGTTAAAATCTTGCCCCCGGCTCACAAATCGGCTCTGCACCCATCGCCAATATCGCTTACATTTGGACGAATACCGAAGCAAAGTGAACTCACTCCTTTGCTCAATGGGCTAACGAATCTAAAGAGAGATGCCGCGATGAACGAACGCACTTGGTGCATGTTGATCCACTTTTCCGTCTTCGCCGGATATCTCGCCCCATTGGCGGGATTGATCGTTCCCATCATTTTGTGGCAAATCAAGAAGGACGAATTTCCGGTCGTCGATGCGCACGGCAAAATGGTGCTCAACTTCATCCTTTCGATGATGCTGTACGGCGTCATCGGCTTTTTACTCACTTTCATCTTGATTGGAATTCCGCTGCTTTTTGCCTTGTCGATCGCCGGCATTGTCTTCCCAATCATCGGCGGGATCAAAGCCAACGCAGGCGAGTTTTGGCAATATCCATTGGTCATTCATTTCGTGTAACAACACAGACGAGCTACCCAGTTGTTGACAATTCAGCGAACAGTTCACGCTGCAGGGTAGGGTATTTCTGCCCACCTAATTATGCTGGACACATGCCACAGCGACTGACATTCCAGCTCGACTGTTTTTCGGCTGCTCATTTCCGCCGCTCATTTCCGCCGCTCATTTACTGTGTAAGAATTTTACGGTAGCTCATGCGATTTCTGGTACGACTATTCATCGTCTTGTTTCTTGTTGGTGGTCTTGGCACGGGCGCATACTTTCCTGCCGCCGCTTATCTCAAAGAACGCAACCGCCCCAAATATCGTTTTGAAGAAGTAGTCGTAGGCGACCTAACATTGAACGTCAATGCAACCGGTACGCTCGAGCCTACACAGCGCGTCCGAATCGGCTCCTTCGCAAGCGGTCCAGTGAAAGAGCTGTACGTGGACTTTAACGACCGGATCTCCAAAGGCCAGTTGCTCGCCCGCATCGACCCGCGAATCTATGACTCAATTGTGCTCCGCGATCAAGCGCTCCTGGACTCGCGAATCGCTGAAGTGGCTCGCGCACAAGCGCGCTTGCAACAAGCCGAGAATGATGAGAAGCGAGCTTTCAAGTTACTGAAGGTCAACCAGAACTTCATCTCCGAGACCGAAGTTGACCAGCTCAAGTTCGCAAAACTGGCCGCGGCCGCTGACTTGCGAGTGGCTGAAACATCGGTTGAACAAGCCAAAGCGAACCTCGATAACTCCAAAGGCAACTTGGACTACACAGAGATTCGTTCCCCAGTGGACGGCACCGTGATCGACCGCAAAGTAGACGTGGGACAGACACTTGCCGCGCAGTTCCAAACTCCTGAAGTGTTTGTGGTCGCGCCCAACATGGAAGACGAGATGCACATCTACGCTTCCGTGGACGAAGCCGATATCGGGCTGATTCGCGAATCTCAGAAGTCAAAAAATCCTGTCCGCTTCACAGTTGATGCATATCCCGACGAAGTCTTTAGCAGTGGTGTGATCCATGAAGTGCGGCTGAGCAGCACCGAAGAACAGAATGTCGTGACCTACCCGGTTATCGTCAGCACACCAAACGAAGATGTCAAACTTCTTCCCGGCATGACCGCCAACTTGTCCTTTCAAATCGAACATCGATCTGGAATCTCGAAAGTGCCCAATGCCGCCCTGCGTTTCTATCCCCCTGACCGCAAACGAGTGCACCCAGACGATCGCTCAGTGCTGGACGGTGTCGAGCAAGAGACGACCCAACTGTCGCAGCAGACGCAGGTCAATCAGTCGGCCAGCGAGCGGGCTGAACTCAACCGCAATCGCCTACGCCGACATGTGTGGGTTCAAGAAGGCGATTTTCTACGAGCACGCGCGATCATAATCGGCATCTCGGACAGTCGCTACACGGAGCTGAAAAGTGGCGAACTCAAGGTGGGCGATCAGCTGGTGATCGGCGAGCAACCGAAAACTTAAGGCCCTGCCTCCCGAGACAGTTTGCAGTAAAATAGGGTCGCAGAATTTGTATTTCTTCTCGGCTCTGCAAATCGAATAGCACTGCAAATCGAATGCTCGAACTCGCTCAACTCCGCCAAAGCCTGCTGCAAACGCTGGAGAACTATCAGCGATGCGGCGTGACTCGGATCCCCAGGCTCACTGCAGAATCGCTCCCTGCTGCGATGCTGGATACGATTGCTGAGTTGCGGTCTCCGGGGATGACGCCGTCGGCCATTACTGCGCAGACTTCTGCGCCCGCACCCATTGATGCTCGACTGACTAGCGCTTCCGCTACATCACCCGCCGCCACGTTCACACCCGCCGCTCCGCCGATCGATAAACTGACCGCCGCCAGGCTCTTAGAAAGTGAAGTGGTCGCAGCACGTCCCTGGAGCATCCCGTCATTAAGCGCGCCAGATCGAATCGCTCATTTTGAAGTTCTCAACAACGAAGTGAGAAGCTGCCGCAAATGTGCGGATATCGTTTGCTTTCGACAGCAAACGGTATTTGGCGAGGGACCAATACAGCCCACCGTCTGCTTCATGGGTGAAGCGCCTGGGGCCGACGAAGACAAAAGTGGAGTCCCGTTTGTGGGCCGCGCTGGTCAGTTGCTCACCAAAATCATCGCGGCTATGCATCTAAAGCGAGAAGATGTCTTCATTCTCAACGCCCTCAAATGCCGTCCACCTCAAAACCGCACCCCGGTTCCCGAGGAAATAGAAAACTGCCATCCCTTTGTGGAAGCCCAACTAGAGATTCTCCAACCCAAATACATCGTCTGCCTCGGCTCAGTAGCTGTCCGATCACTGCTCGGCCTGACTCTTCCAGTTGGCAGCTTGCGAGGTCGGTTCCATCAGTACAGGCAAGCCCGCGTAGTGGTGACGTACCACCCATCGTATCTACTCCGCAACGAGAGCGCCAAAAAACTCGTTTGGCAAGACATGCAAATGCTAATGCTCGAACTCGGAATCAAAGTGCACGGCAAGTCATGAAACCTGCACCGTCTTGGGAGCTGGGTCAACGTGAACGAAGTTGCACGCGAAGCGCATCATTGCACGTGTTTGCATGGTTGCACTTCATTGCATCTTTGCACTTCGCATAGCTGACCGTGAGTGCGCTCAATCGCTCAATCAAGTGTGCCGTGTGCCGCTAGAGCACACTTCTAATGCGGCCTTAAAGTTAATTTGTGCCATCTGCGATTTTTAATCCAAAATGCCTTAAACGGTTCCAAGCAAGCGACCGAAAGCACGTCATAGACACATCCGTTTCTTCTGCTTTGAGGGCGCGTCCACTATGCGTTACTGGAAATCCATAAGTGCTTTGTTGGCTCTTTCATTAAGCTTGACGGTTATCGCCTGGGGCCAGCAAATAGTGCAGCTTCCCGAGCCCGGGCGCGATCAACTCAGCGGCTTGATGCGAGCCAAGCTGTCGAGTTCACAACGTGTGGTGGAAGGCCTTATGGCCGGCGATTTCTCACTGATTCGCAAAGGTGGCGAAGACATGATGAAGATCTGCGATGCCACCGAGTGGCGAACGCGCGAAGATCAGGTTTACGCTCACTATCGCGGTGAACTGCGTCGCGGCGCGATCAAGCTAATAAAGCAAGCAGACGAAAAAAGCCTAGATGGCGCCGCTTACACTTACATGCATTCGATGACCACTTGTATCAGTTGCCACGAGTACTGCCGCAACGTGCTTCGCGTAGCTTCCATAATTCCACAATCACAGGTTGCTCCCATCCCAGTTACCGAACAGGAAAACCTGCAACGCCAATACGGTTCGCTGTATCGCTGAAATGCTCTGCCGCTGCATTCCCCGGGCCCTAGTGGCACAACGATTGCATTTTAGATGTTCCACGCTCGAGCAACCCAGTTCACTCGGTTCCCAGTTAACCCGGTTCCCAGTTCACCCCGATCTTGTTTCGTTATCGAGCTTTTAAAGACTTGTCTGGCTACCTGCTTGAAAGGCGAATCGATGAAACGAATCTTCACATTACTCATTCTCAGCTTGTCCTCGCTGATCGTTGCCGATGAACCTCAGCCCCAAGATCGTATTCCTCAGATCACCAACGAGAAGCCGATGAGCTTCTGGATGGCGCAAAAGATTGAGCTATCAAAGAAGATCCTCGAATCGCTCACCAAAGAAGATTATCTAGCACTTGAAAAAGATGCCAAGCAGTTGCGAACGCTTGGCAAAATCGAAGGTTTCGTCCGCCGCCAAGACGAAGCGTACCGACGCTACCAACAGCAATTTGATTCAGCACTCGTCGATGTTGCCAATCAGGCACAAGCCCATAACGTCGAAGGTGCAGCCCTGGCCTTCCATCAATTGACAACCAGTTGCGTGACGTGTCACAAACGCTTGCGGCAACATCCTGAAAAAGCTGAGCACGCGACCGCTGTAGACAAGCCATGACGCGATGGGGTAGGTATGTTACCGGTCGATCACCGAGAATCTTCAACCACAAGGACCCACTCCGATGCGGACTGCAAAAATTCTAACCGGCATCTTGATCGTCGCCCTGGCGAGCTTCACCGTGCGCAGCCAATTGTCGCGAGGCCAAGAACCTGGCGCCGCCAAAACGTCCACCTTCATGCGTCTTAAACTGGAACCCGTGAAAGGCGCACTAGAGGGAATAGCTCTTGCCGATTTTGAAATGATCAGCAAGCACGCCGCCGCCATCCGCAACCTCATGCTGGACGAAAGTTGGATGGTGATACAATCCGACGAATACCGCCGCCAAAGCACGGAATTTCGATCGATCGTCGAACAGCTACAGCAAGCAGCCAGGGACAAAAATGTAGACCGGGCTACGCTTGCTTTTGTGCAGATGACGATTCGTTGCGTTCAATGCCACGAAATGCTACGTAAGTGATCGTCCAGCGACTGATCAATCCACGTACGAGATGGCTTCGCCGCCGCTGCGTGTCGCCATAGCTCGGTAGACATTCTCATCGATCGTTGCTGGTAACCACTGCACTGAACCATCGGCTCGCATAAAGTTCGCGCCGCCCGTGTGATAACTACGGAAGTCTTCAAAGTGCCCCGACGGACTGTTCGGCGCGTGGTCTGCAACTCCGACAATCCGAGCTTGCGATTCAGCCGCTTCTGGGATGTTGCCGTGCCAAATACTTCCGCCTAGTTGACCGCTTCGCTCACCACCCATAATTGTATTGCTCAACCCATCGGTCACATCGCGAAACTTAATCTTGCTATTGCCGAAGTAAATGCCATCACCTCGAAAAGGCGCGTCTTCCAATTCGAATGTACCAAACATGGCAATGTAGTTGCTCTTGGAGATAGGGAATAATTTGTCTCCGTCGTCAACCGATTCAGTGCCATAAATCGCCCTGAGATGGGTATGACCACCATGATCTTCTGCTATTTCAAACACGTTGGCAAACGGATCCGATGGGCACACAAAAGTAGGTATGACTGCAACACGTATTTGATCATGCATAGAGTCTTCAATCGCCACTCGCCAGTCGATCCGGTTCGCAATGGTGCTACCCTCCATGAAGGAAAGCAAGGCAGCGGACCAACCCCAACCCGGCTCGCCACTCAGACCATTTGACACCCAACCCGACGGCAAGCGACCATAGGCCGACTCGTAATTATGAGTAGCCAACCCCAGTTGCCGCAGATTATTGCTGCACTGCATTCGCCGCGCTGACTCGCGCGCCGCTTGTACGGCGGGTAGTAACAAACCCACCAAAATACCGATAATTGCGATCACGACTAATAATTCTACTAACGTAAACGCACGACGATTACGAAACTCGCTCATTGAATAACTCACTTAAAAGTCAACTTGATCAAAGAAAGTTGCTTGGTCGATAAATCGCTTCTCGCAAACCTCGTTGAGGATTCACGCTTGCAACCAAAGCAACAAAAAAGAAAGACACGCTCCGCTATACAGCGGGCGGTCCGCGCGGCGGATTGTTGCAATCCACTGTGGCAAGATCAAAGTTGACTTCATGCAGAAAAACGACTTCTGCAACCTGCATACTGTTTGTGGTCGACGTATGCCTAGCAACCGACGTTACTTGGGAAAGCTGAAAACAAACCGAGCAATCGTCATCCGTCGCGACAACAACCGGCAGATCAATCCCATTACTATTCGTTGCCTGATCGCCAGTCCCCACACAACCATGTGCACACGAGCAAGCGGTATGCCGCGGACTCGGCTCACCACCCGCATCCAAATCGGCCTGCGATCCCGCAGGGCTCTGAAGTGCGTTTTCATGGTGGCACTGAATATGGTGGCACTGAATATGATGAACGACGAGCGGCAATGACCCACTACTGGCAATCGCCAGCGCAAGTACAGCTACTATTTGTCGAAGGAAATTCATCATCACACGCAGAAAACGCTTGAGAAAGACTTGCCAGCCATCAATCTTCGTGTACCAAAACTGATAAGTCAAGGCAATTACTAGCTACTGGCACCAAAATACCTGCGCACTCACCATCCCATTTTCACACCCGTAGGAAGCCGTCCCCTTAGCTGCCTGCGACGCTATGCCTGCCTGAGGCTCGGAGCCCAGCGAGCCATTTGCAAGGCGGCGATGCCTGTCGAGCCGCAGACCGCTACACACTTGCCGACGCAGAGCGTGAAGATTCTGGTTGAAAATCCCAGTTCGCGGAATTCAATCCCTGCGAATTAGTGCGTACCTGGGTGCGCCAAAATCGAGGTGCGAGGCTCGAACTTGCAAGGCCATGAAGCACCGAAACCAAAATCACAAATTTTTTTCACCCTGAACGCAACGACTCAAACGCTAACACCCAAAAAACTAACTCGTTGCGAATCGCTCGCGCGACAGTTGATCGAGCAGCAATTCGAGCTCCAGGTCCAACTCGTCTGCTTTGCTCGACTCAGAAAACTCTACCGCTGGACAAGCTGCAAGAACTTCGGAACGCGGCGCCGCTGAGGAAGCATCGTCATCTGCCAAGTTCACTGAAAGACTACCCAGAACGATAAGCTCGCGCTCTTGAACAGGTGCCACAGAAACCGCCATGGAAACGGGTGTCATCACTGCTGGGGCAGCTTCACCTTCTGCAGCCGCTTCAGACACCGCAATTAACCGCCGACGATTCAGCCAGTTGATAATTATCAGCACGTCCAGCGGCGAGAAGACTCCGTCGCCATTCACATCCACCCAAATCGGTGCTTCGCCACTCCCACCCCTCGCTCCGCCGCCGCCCAGCGGGCCGGGGCCAAAACTGTTCAGGCGATTGATCAGAATGAGAGCATCGATCGGTGTGACCTGTCCGTCGCCGTTGACATCGCGCGGGTCAACAGGGTTTTGATAGGGAGATTTTTTAGCGTCTACTGTAAGGGTGACTCCACTTTGGATCGTATCGCCGCTCGTCAAGCTGGTGGCCGTGACCGTTACCAGCAGGGAATTGTCTTTTTTCCTATCGAGCGTCGCGTCGTCTTTCAGTTTCAACTGGCCATCGACAACTTCAAAACGCGCATCGGAAACGGTGTATCGATAGAGATCGCCGTCTTGATCATGAACTATGACTTCGCCGAAAATGACACCCGCAGATTTCTCTTCCACCCTTCGAGTTCGGACATTGATTTCCGAAGGTGGATCATTCGCATCAGCCACAGTAACGCTGAGATCAAACGCTGTTGCAGGTCCATCATGGCCGCCTGCAATCGTGAGCGAAAGGTTAACCGAGCTCGCTTCCTCATAGTCCAAATCGACACCTGGACGAAGCATCAAGTAACCATCGATCACAATGAATCGGGGATCCGAAATGAGAACTTCAAAGTCCTCCGAACCTTCCGGATCATCAATCTGAACCTTGCCGATCACTGCGCCCGCGAAGTTCTCAGCTACAGAGCTGTTGAGAATCCGCACTGCAGTCGGAGCTTCATTGACGTCGGTGACGGTCAATGTGGCAGTGGTCGAAATTTGATAACCGCTGATCGCGTCCTCCGTCGCTATCACTTCCAAACTGACCTGCGGCTCACTTTCGAAATCAAGCTTGGCACCCGGCGCCAAGTAAATTCGACCATTGCGAACTTCAAACCGCGAGTCGGAAGTTTCGAATTTGTAGCGAGCGCCTCGATCCGCATCGAAGACTGTCACGTATCCCAATTCGCCAAGCTTCGAAGGATCACTGTTCTCAGGCAAGGGAAACAGGTCGACTTGAATTTCTTCAGGAGCATCGTTTACAGGCACAACGTCGAGTACCACTGCGATATCACTGCTGGCTTGCCCATCGAAGACGCGGACCACCGCCCGGCTGATCCCGTTCGCGTTCGGTGCAGGTGCAAACGTCCACTGTCCGTTGGGTGCCAGTTCAAGCCGACCCTGCGGGGGAGCGGAAATTAAACGAAACCAAAGCGTATCGCCGTTTGCGTCAGTGACATGCGCTCGCAGGTCACCGCTCACCAAGGTGTCTTCATTTGAAACAATGGAGACGGGCGCGGCGTTGGGCGGCTGATTCGCATTTGCTATGCGCACTCCTAGTTGAACCGAACCAACGCCTTCTCGTGGCACTTGAACGCGCGCTGTGGTGGGGCGAGCTAACTGAGACGCGACCGTCCCTGAACCGCTGGTAGCAATCAGGCGATCACCGGAAGACGCTAGGACGGCATCCCTAACAGAACCCATTGCGACACCGGAGTGTTCATTCAATGAAACGCGGGTCCGGCCTACGGGCTGCCAAAGCGTAGTATCCCAAACAATGAATTCGGCGCCGTCGTTCTGGTTGCCAGTAACGATTCGGCTGTCACGAGATTGAGTGAGCAACGGCGACGTAGCTTCAGCCAAGCGAGCTACTACGGGCAAGGCAACTTCATTCTTCATCGCCAGTACGCCACCGGAAGTCAGCGCTGCAATGACCAACTGCCCATCAAAACTGAATGCCACTTCATTTGCAGCTTGAGGCAGCACAGTCGACAGGCGGACTGCAAAACTCTCACTATCGAGAATTGAGAGACTGGGTGAAAATCCAATTTGAGGGCGATCGCCGACAGAAACTTGGCCTTGAATAATTGCTAAATCGCCACTTGAGTTCCCAGCCAGCGAGACCAACGACGGGAACAAAACCGATCGCCCCACCGCGGGCATCCCAGCAACTAATGAAATGGTCGCTAACTCTGCCCCCTGCGTACCCTGCAGCTTCGCCACGATACGCTCACCAGCCAAAACCAACTGCTCAATCGATCTCCCCTCCAAACCTCGAAGCGTGGTCGAGACATGTCGTCCCGAGCTCAGTTCAAGTCGGGTAAGCGTCTGTGGAACACCAGCCAAGGAACCTGCTGCGCCACCGGACACCAACCAAGCTTCGCCGCCGACAGTAATCGAAGCGACAACTGGACCAGTCAAAGCCACGCGATCGATCGGCGGCGTTTGCAGTGAACTGATAACTTGACCGCGCCCCGCTTCGTCAATTGACCAGACAAATGCCAAATCAGCCGAAGCGACTAACGTGTGCGAACTCGGGGCCACATTCGTTGCTAACTCATCCACCCGCACCGGAAAAGACTGCGTCTGCGCGCGATTGGAAGCGGCAATACCAACGGAATAGTCGCCTGGAGCGAGATCCGTAAAAGAAGCCACCCCGCGGTCGTTAGTAAACGCTACCGGTTCTTGCGCATCCAGCTCACCGTTCTGATTTAAATCAACGAACACGACGCGACGCGACGCGACTGTATCGGCGACTCCCGCACTGCGCGAACCATCATGGTCGATCAGCACTGAAACATCCAACCCGGCTAGCAGGCGCCGTGCCTCGAGGGGCTCCAAAACCAATCGCAACGCGCGGCGCGATTCCTTAGACGACTTCCCTAAGTTGGCTGAGTCACGTGGGGGCTGGCGTTTCATAGCAGTCTTCCAACAAAACAATTAAACTTGCCTACCAACGACCAAGCAGGAACATAAAACGCTTCATACTATCCGATTGGGGGAATTTTAGTAAAGCGCCTGACCGGAATTCACTAAACCCAAATGCTTGCCTAAAAGATCGCTTGCGGGCGATTTCTTCTCCAGATGTGCCACACTAGCCAAATTAGTGCCAAAATTGCTGCTTTGGACACTTGGTGCCCCACTTTCGAAAGCAGAGCTCGGCGCTAAGTGACTGCGAGATTTGCCCCGAAAACCCGCAGTTTGTCGCCCATTTTTTTATTCAGCCCACATTGCCTTGCTTTAGAAGTCGCCAGCGTCCACAATGAGCCTGGCTATCAGCGGATAGAAATCGGGGGCGAATTGGATTCGACCGGGTGACTAGAAGTGAGGGTGGCGTGCCGTGGTTAGTCAGTTGGCCACGTTAAAAGCTGAC
>JANPLP010000808.1:0-2188 GCA_031426595.1 Planctomycetia bacterium
CAAAATCTCACCACCAACGGCAAACTGCTCAAGCAGACCGTTAAGCAAACGAGATAGAGTCCTATAGTCGAAAACAGGTACCACCAACTGCGTGACCGGTCATCCGATGCAAACGCCTTAGTAGCTAGAAGTAATTCTTTGTCAGTCCGCACAGAGACTCTCGCCGCTTCTCGTAGTACGATCGAAGGAAGTTCTCGAAACCCGATCGTGGAGAGTTTCGGAAGACTCAACTGATATAGCGGCAGAGTCGAGGAAATCGACAATGCTCACAATACCAATCTGCAAGAATCGCTCGATTTAGTAGCGAATTGTAGACCACCTACCGCAAAGAGCATAGCTGTGCAGCGACGCATTGGTCGAGGTTTGTAGTCGTAGGCCATTCACTGGCCAATTCGCCGCGATAAACGGAAGCGGTCACACTCTAGTCTGTTGTCAATTCACTACTGTGTGAGCAAATCTTGTGCGACAAATGCAGATTCCACCGCGCAATCTTTTTACATGCATCATTCTGCATTCGCTACCATTGCGCAATTGCCCCTCGTCCCCCAGTACTCACCACATCGACTGCCAGATCCATAGCGACTTAAACAGGACCGCCGGATCCGTTAAGACCTTGTTAAGATCGTCACACATGAGCACACGAACCAACTGCGGTGCGACTGCGATGCAAATGATGTGAACGTTGCCACCATCTTTATTGCTGCCCTGAAAACGCCTTCGCTCAGCCACGAGAGCCGTGCCCAGCCTGAAAACGATTCATTCGAGGCTCATTTGGGTGGCACGTCTGGGCGACACAACTGTAAAGCGGTTAGAATCTCCGCTCTTACTGACTGCCAGATAGAGTAAAAATAAAAAGACGCGTTGCCAATTAAACTGAGTGGGCGGGAGCTGTACTGTGCCAATTGGATTCGGAATTGTCGGTTGCGGGATGATTGCAAAGTTCCACGCGCGAGCGATCCGCGAAATCGCAGGCGCGGACCTTGTCGCATGCTACAACAGAACGGCTCCCAAAGCAGAAGCGTTGACAGCTGAATTTGGCGGTCAAGTTTATACCGACCTCGATGCCATGTTGGCTCGAGAGGACGTGCATGTAATCACGATCTGTTCGCCTAGCGGCGCGCACATGGAGCCGACCATTGCAGCGGCGCGAGCCGGGAAGCACGTCATCGTCGAGAAGCCGCTCGATGTGACACTCGACCGCTGCGATGCCATGATTCGCGCTTGTGACGAAGCGGGTGTCAAGTTGGCGACAATATTTCCATCACGCTTCCATCGGTCCAGCCAACTGCTAAAGGAAGCGGTCGACGCGGGCCGCTTCGGGCAACTAACGCTGGGCGATGCCTATGTGAAATGGTTCCGAACTCAGCAGTACTACGACAGCGGCGCGTGGCGTGGAACTTGGCAGTTCGATGGCGGCGGTGCACTGATGAATCAAGCTATTCACAGTGTCGATCTGTTGCTCTGGTTAATGGGCGATGTGGCGGAAGTTTCCGCTCATACCGCTACGCTCGCGCACGAACGAATCGAAGTCGAAGATGTGGCGACGGCAACATTGCGTTTCAAAAACGGCGCATTGGGCGTAATCGAAGCCACCACAGCCGCTTATCCAGGCTCGCTCAAGAAGATTGAGATTTGTGGCTCGCGCGGTATGGCGGTCCTCGAAGAAGAAGACATCATCAAGTGGGAATTTGCGGACGCGGTCGAAAGCGACAAGCAACTCCGCGAAGAGATGCAGGGCCGCACCAAGACCGGCGGCGGCGCTGCCGACCCCGCTGCCATAGGTCATCAGGCGCACGCCGCACTTTTCCGCAGTTTCCTCGCCGCGATTCACGACGGCGCACCGCTTGCCATCGATGGACGCGAAGGTCGCCGAAGTGTTGAGCTGATTCTCGCAATCTACGAAAGTGCAAAAACTGGTAAGAAAATTACGCTCTAACCCGCGGCGAGCACCCCGTGGACTGCGTCAAATGGCTTTGTAATCCAACCATAACAGCTTAGTCAAAGATCTAAATCGGGAGCATCAGCTTGAGTACCCAACGTCGATCGAACCAAGCATTGCGGTTTGCAGCTTTCGTGTCTGCTCTGCTTGTATCCATGCTGATACTTCAGACACCAGCGGCAGTTAGCGAGCAGCCGCACTTCAAGTCGGAGCTCGTCTTTCCGCTTGACGCTCAGCACAATCATGCGC
>JANPLP010000809.1:0-4616 GCA_031426595.1 Planctomycetia bacterium
GTCGACGCGATTGCCGCGCTCGGTCCAGTCGCTGCGCCTCAGCCAGCGAAACCCGCCGCGACAACTGTAGCTCAAACAGCTGCCTTGCCGTTGCCACCTTTGCCAACACAAACTGTGGCTCCAGCCGCTGGTCAATCGCCGCAAATCGCTGCGGTTCAGCCAAGCGTCTTTGTGCCTCAAAATGATCGATCGCGCATGCAAGCCGCTTCAGCCGTTCAAGCGGCTGAGCCAGTGATACCAAACCCAACTTTGGGTGCCGTAGGAAACGCTGGCGGTGGTGACGCACTTTATCGCCGAGGTATCGAAGCGCTCAGCAAAGGTGAACGTAATCAAGCCTACGAACTGTTCAAGCAAGCTTGGCAGTTTCAAGGCGAAATGGATCCACAGCTCCGCAATCAACTGCGCGAAAAACTCAGCTTGATGAGCACACCAACCGGGCAAGCGGAATCCGTTTCCGCTTCACCGCTCGATCCGGTCGCTCAACAGCAACTTGCGGCTCGTCAACGATTGATGAGCGAAGTGACTGGTGAGATCGCTGCTGCCGAAGCCAATCAAGAAGCAGAACCACTCGTCGTCGCCGAACGCCTTCAAGCGTTGCGAACTCGAGTTTCTCAAGCTGACTTGGACGGCGCCGTTCGCAAGCAAATGTTGACCATCGTGGACCGTGCGATCACTTCGCATCAAATCTACATGAGCAACAATCAAGCGGCCATCGATCAGAATATGCGTAATCGCCAAGTTACCGAGCAGATGGCTCTGGACGGCGAAGCTCGCTACAAAACTGAACAGCAAGTTGCGTCTCTGGTTGAGACCTACAATGACTTGATGGACAAGCACAGTTTCGCAGAAGCGGAAGTTGTAGCCAAACAAGTCGGTGTCATCGACCCAAATTCGACAACTTCGCGTTTGCTCATGGCGAATGCTCGGAACGCTCGCCGCAGCATGGAATATGAACAAATCAAGACTCGCAAGGAAGACGGTTTCATCGACTCACTGAACGACGTGGATCGAGCCGCTACACCGGTTAGCGACAGTCAACTGTATCAACTGCCCGATGCCTCTCAATGGAACGAATTGAGCAAGCGTCGCTTGAGCGAAGAATCTGAATCGCGCCGGGGTATGACTCCTGCCGAAGCTCAGATTTGGGAAAAACTCAAGCAACCGATTCTTGTCGACTTCAAGGCTCGTCCGCTCACCGAAGTGGTACGCACGCTGTCGGATATGACAGGCATCATGATTCACGTCGATCAAGCTGGGATGGCCGCTGAAGGATTCACATCCGACATGCCGATCAGTCTAAGCTTGCCATCGCAAATCACACTGCGAAGTGCGTTGAACCTGATGCTCAACAGCCAAAATTTGGACTTCGTTGTTCAGAATGAAGTGCTGTTGATCACCTCGTCACGCAATACGGCTCAAGCCAACGTGCAACGCACTTACAACGTTCGTGACTTGGTCCTTCCAATTCCGAACTTCGTAACCGACTACAACAGCGGTATGGCTGGTGCACTGCGAAACGCTTACGAAACCGTAGGTCGCGGACTGGTCGCTCAGACAGGCCCCATGCCTAACCTGGGTGGCAACACGCAACTCGCTTCGGCTTCCATGGATCCAAACGCTCCGGTGCTTGGACAATTGAACAACCAAGGCATGATGAACGGCGGAATTCCTCCGCAAGCGATGTGGGGACGCGGCTTCGGCAACAACCCACCTCAATACGGTGCTGGAAACATGGGTGGTTCACCGATGACCATGGCCGGAGCATCGCCACTACAAGGTGGAGCTGTAATCGCCGACTTTGATACGCTCATGAATCTGATCCAACAGACAATCGATCCAGATTCCTGGTTGCAAGCTGGTGGTACAAACACCATCAGTCCTTACCCAGCTAGCTTGTCGATCGTAGTGAGTGCACCTCAAACAGTTCACGAACGTATCACAGACCTGCTCGAATCGCTCCGCTCACTGGCTGACTTGCAAGTCACCATCGAAGTGAAGTTTATCACACTCAGCGATAACTTCTTCGAACGTATCGGTGTCGACTTCGACATGAAGATCGATGACAACGTGCGTCGACTGCCTAACGACGACCAGGGTCCAAGTACAACGGTTGGGATCTCGACAGGGCTAGGTGCAACTGGTGTTCCAGCCTTCAATACGGACTTGGACGTAACGCTTCGTCAAGACAGCTTTACGAGTGCTGTACCCGCGTTCGGTAACTTCGATGCGGCCTCGGGTGCAAGTCTCGGTATCGCCATCCTCAGTGACTTGGAACTGTTCTTCTTCATGAACGCAGCCCAAGGTGATACTCGGTCGAACGTTCTGCAAGCTCCTCGTGTAACGATGTTCGACGGTCAAACCGCTTCGATCAACGACACGGTGCAAACACCTTTCGTAACCAGCCTGATTCCTGTGGTGGGCGACTTCGCAGTAGCTCAGCAACCAGTGATCGTCGTGCTCAACGAAGGTACAGTTCTCAACGTGCAAGCAGTTGTCTCACCTGACAAACGGTTTGTGCGAGTAACTTTGAACCCAACGTTCTCACGCATCGATCGCGTCGATACGTTCACCTTCGAAGGCTCGCGAACAACACGCAACAGTTCCTCTCGCAACGGCACCAACGTGCTCGATCCAGACGGAACGGTTGACGATGCAGACGATGATCAAGTTGTCACCACGCAAGGAACCACGGTTCAACAACCTAGCTTTGCAACGACAAGCGTATCGACAACCGTGAGCGTTCCAGACGGTGGAACGATCCTGCTAGGCGGTATCAAGCGTATGCGTGAAGGTCGGATTGAACGCGGTGTACCCGTGCTCAGCAAGATCCCTTACGTCAACCGCCTGTTCAAGAACACCGCGATTGGTCGTGAAACGAACACGCTCATGATGACCGTGACACCACGCATCATCATCCATGAGGAAGAAGAGCAACTGTACGGCGTGAATCCGTAGGCTAGCTGCAACGAGCCGCTCTCCTGGCTCATAGCAAACTGCCGCGAATGTACCCGCTTGGAGTTCACTCCAAGCGGGTTTTCGCATTCACTGACCTCGCATTAAATCCTTTGCTCCGCAAACAACCACCGGCGGAACGCAACCCACAAGTAGAAAACCAACAGCACCGCCTCCCACTCAATCAAGTCAACGTTGCCATTTCGGCCCTACGAAGCCAGGTTTGCCAGTGCGTCTAGGCTCGCGAGTTGGGAATCTTGATCCAGCAGCGGAATTGCGATTCGGGTAAGGTCGATGAGAGTCGCACGAAAGTGTCTAACAACATCCCCCCGGACTCAAGCGAGTCATCGCCTGCCCACTTCGCCCGAAGATTCGGTGTTGTCCTCTCGAATTACTCGCGCGACTAGAGTGCCAATCGAGAGGCAAGGCAATCGGCCAGCCCAGTTTGGATCTGGATAAAGTACCACCTGGTTGCTGGCGAGCCGAACTCTACACGGTGAAGGGAGGTTGGCCTCGAAGCGTGAATGCACTCGCGTCCAAGAGGGCATAATGCGTTCTATTGCACGGGGCCAGCTAAATAGGGCCAGCTAAATAGGGGCCAGCTAAATAGGGGCCAACTAAATAGGGGCCAGCTAAATAGGACCAGCTGCACTGCGTAAATGTATTTATCGTGATTAAAAAATAGGCGGTCACCCAATGCCCTGGGTGACCGCCCTTCGAAAGCAAACCGAATCGCGACGCCCCACGCTTCGCGGTTCTATTAATCATCTAAGTGATTATCGCTCACAGTAAAGCAAGCGTTCTTGATTGGGCCAATTATGCGCAATAGCGTCACATCAAAACGACCCGACGACAAGCTTTCAATGGAATGGATAGCTGGCGTTACCCTATTGGCGGTGGGTTATTACATCGCAGGGAGGCTTGGTAGTCTGGCATCACGCGTCGGTTTGGGATCCTGCTAAGTGGGACGCTCTGGCCAGCGTTCGATTTTTATCGTGGAGCCGGTTGCTAGGGCACTCCCTCTGATATTTAAACCTCATGCGGACAATGCACTAATCAGCCCGCTCATCGCTTAGTTCAGGGAAGATTTCGCTGTTCAGGTTCTGTCGGCCGACGAGCGATTTGGTGCGTGCGAGGAAATCAAACTTGAAATTGGCGACCTGTTGCTCGGTCAGCCCCAGTTCTTCCGCCGCTTCCTTATTGCCGAGACCCACCACAAAGAGGAGCTCGATGCACATTAGTTTTGCCCAATCACCTCGCTCTTGCCACTTTTGAATCTGACTGCGCAGCGATTCAATAAGGGCTTGTTCTTCCAATTGTCGGCGTTCGCCGCTCAGAGCGATGCTACTGGCGCCTCGCGCCGATGCCGATACGATTTGCCATGGGGAACTGGATGAATCGGCAGCGGTTTGGGAGATTGCAATGGCGGGGCGGCGACCCTCGCGCCGCAACACATCAGTTAACTTGTACGCACATATAGAAAAGAGATAGCCTTCTAATGGTCGACGCGGATCGTAATTGGGAAGGCTATTTAAAAATCCGATGAATGTCTCTTGAACGATGTCTTCACTGGTGCTGCGATTGCGGATTCGGCTTTCAACGAAGGCTAAAAGACGACCTTCATAGCGAGCAATCAGATCTTCCCAGGCGCGGCTATCTCCTTG
>JANPLP010000810.1:0-1979 GCA_031426595.1 Planctomycetia bacterium
GAGCGAAAATGTACCTTGGGTCCATGGTGGCTGCTTGGGTTCGAGTGGCCAAGTAATGACGATCGTTCCTGGCCTGACCGCCTGCTTTCGGTGCTTAGTGCGCGATCTGCCGACGCGCGATTCAATGGAAACCTGTGACTCCGCCGGCGTACTAGGCCCAGCCATCGGTGTCATCGCCTCCTGGCAAGCGGCTGAAGCGCTGAAGATTCTGTCGGGCAATGTGGCAGCGGTTTCGCAGGACCTCTTGGTTATCGATACCTGGAACACGACCTGCCGGACAATATCGCTTAAGGGTTTGAAGCAGCCGGGGCGACAATGTCCCGTTTGCGAGTTGGGTAGTTTTCAGTTCCTCAACGGCGAACTGCGTACGGAGACTGTGGTCTTGTGCGGAAAGAACGCCGTTCAAGTCCGCACTGCTGCCAGCGAACAACTCTTAGCAAATTTAGGTGATCTCGCAGATCGGCTTCGGCACTCCGGAAAAGTTACCAATAATGGATTTTTCTTACGCCTTACTTTACCAGACCACGTTTTGACCATTTTTCGCGACGGACGCGCAGTGGTGGAGGGCACGACAGACCCGATCGAAGCCAAAAATCTGCTATCAAAAACGCTCGGGGGGTAGCAAACGAGTACTAGGGGGCCTATTCTTACTTTAGCTTCGTTGGCGGCGAAGTGGAAATCGCCCGATAACAGCGGCATTTTTTCCTTAGGCACTTTCTTGTCAAAGCCAAAAACATGAGATACGAATTTCGGTTGGCGGAGTTGCTTGGTCACACTCCGGACCGACGTAAGCGTCCTGGTACGATCAAAGCGATCGTTGAATACACAGGTTTAGATCGTCATCAAGTTGCTTCGCTTCTAAAGAATGAAGCCAAGTACATTCCCCTCGAAGCACTCTCGCGACTGTGCGACTATCTTGTCGAACATGGTTACGCGACTGCTGATTCACTCCCCGGCGCACTGTTCGCGGTGAAACCTGAGCACTTTTGGGAGTTGCTCGCACGCCGTCGAAAGCTCGAAATTTGCATCGGCGTTCGTCGGCCTGACAGCGAAGATGGCAAAGAAACCCCCTGGGTCGTCGCTTCCGATGCTGTGCTGTTGGGTGAAGTTCTCAACGGTGTCACCACGCTCGGCGGCACTGACAAACTGGCTCGCTCCCAGCAGCAATCGCGCGAGTTGCCAACGCATCCCGAGCTACTGCGGCAGACGCTCGTCTGGAGCCCCGGCAATGTTGCGACTGACGAAGCCATCGGACGCGCGAAAGCCGTGCACAACGAATTCACTTCGTCGAGCGGCGATAAGGCACTCATCTGCCTTGGTAGCGTAAAGAGTAATCCAGTCGTCGAAATGATTCTCGCTGATACGTTTGGCGCCACACCATTCGAGTCGCAAGATAACATTGCGTCTGCCAAAGACCGTCGGTGTCCGTTCTTCTTGAGATACCGCGATAGCGATCCGCATCCACCCTGCGCGTCGGCTGGCGTTCGCTTGAGCAAAGCGGATGAAGCTAAAGAACCAGGAATTTACTACGAACAAGCCGATGGGACGTGGACCTTTGCAGGTGGTCAAGACACCGCACTGGTCTTCTATATCTATCGCGAATCGCTCGGCCGTTTGGAGATGGTTCTAAGTGGGTTCAGCGGGCGAGCGACTCGCCTTCTAGCTCGAACGCTCGCGAATCGCGGCGAAGAGTTCTGGCCCCCTGTTTACCAAGCCAACTACTTGCAAGTGGGCGCGTTCATTGTTCAGTATCGTCCTTCGGAAGACCTTGACGAGCCCTACGATATTCTGCGCACTGACCTTATCGGCACACCCACAATCACACCGCTTCCGATGGAAGCCATCGCGCGCAGATTGCAATCGTAGAGTCACAAAAACAGCGTGCCACCTTTTGCTGTTTAAACGCATAAACAATCTCCAAGTCGCTCGAAAGATTGCATTCTTCGA
Source organism: Planctomycetia bacterium (assembly GCA_031426595.1). Lineage (GTDB taxonomy): Bacteria > Planctomycetota > Planctomycetia > Pirellulales > Pirellulaceae > Aureliella. The sequence continues at coordinate 1,948 of JANPLP010000810.1, forward strand.
GCGACTTGTTTGTTGCTTGCGCAAAGAGCGAC
>JANPLP010000811.1:0-6963 GCA_031426595.1 Planctomycetia bacterium
GCGCTGCTCGGATTGCTCGAATAGAACTTTCGGCAACTGGATGAGAAAATAAGCACTCGCTGACCGCGATGAATCTCCACGCAGCGCGGGCACTTCGACGCTGCGAACATCCATCCAGTAAGGACTATTTCGGTCAAGCGCCTCCTCAGAGTCGCCTCTCCAAACCCGTACATTAGGTTGCGATCCAGCCGGCAACACTGCTGGCAACGCTGACAATGTTGACGCCGCTGCCTGAAGGGTGACTTCGCTCGTGCTGATGCGGAAGTTCTCCAGACCTCGCAGATGCAGCTTAATTGCCACCTGCTCCGGCCACTTGCCACCCGCACGTTTAATAGTTGCCGAACCAATTCCTGACGGGCTCTTAATGCAAATCAAAGCTCTCTTTTCTGCAGCAACAATTTCAACTTTATCTTCCGATCGCTTGGTCGTCACCGTACATGTCAACGGTTCATCTACTGCCGCAGAGATCAGCACGAAACTGATCACCAGCGTGACGATTGGCAAATATGTCATCGCTTTCGGACCTCGATTATTTGGCGAAAGGTCAAATTAATTCTCTCGCCGACCAGCAACTTGGTCTTCGGGACTTCATGCTGCCAATTGGACTGCATGGTCCCGGACATGATGATCAAGGTACCATGACCAGCCTCAAACGTCATTGTTTCTCGAGTGGTATTGTGGCGGATCCGAAATTTCCGCGAAGCACCTAATGACAGTGAGCCAATAACTTCGCCCATCTCGGGTTCGTCATCAGCGTGCCACCCCATGCTGTCCCGACCATCGCGGTACAGGTTCAGCAAGCAGAAATTGTACTCACCCTCAATGGCCTCGATCCGCCGCTTGATCTCCAAAAGCGGCGGTTGCCAAGGGAGCGCGACGTTATCTTTGCCCGAGTACCGGTACACTACGCCACTGTCGCCGTAAGACGCGATCAACCTTGGTTGCCAATGCCCGAAAATTCCCGGCTTCTGCTCCCAAGCGATCACTTCGCGCAGCTGCTTAAAGTACTGATCGGCAACCTGCTGACTAAGGAATCGCGGTTGGAAGCGCAACACTCCCCCATCTGCTAACTCAATTACGCGTGACTCCCACTCTAACATCAGACACTCACTCTGCTTCCCTCACAAAAGCGCTAACACATCGCTTCCGATAGCCACCCAGCACTACCAAAAAGCCTGATTAACAAAAGTTCGTCCGCTATACTAGCCGTCAAACGAAGCACCCCGGAAACGCTCTTGAAAAAACGCAGCCGGGGTGCTCGACTCAACAATCTAACGATTGATTTTAACGACAGCCTTTAAGTTCCTGGGCGAACTGGCTTCAAGATCAAAGCGATCAAGATTCATCACCTTGTTCCAAGCCGCCACGAAGTCACCGACAAACTTCTGCTGCGCGTCCGCCGAAGCATAAACTTCAGCAATCGCTCGCAACTGCGAGTTGGAACCGAACACCAAATCGACCCGCGACCCAGTCCATTTTACTTCGCCCGTTTTACGATCGCGACCTTCGAAGAAATGTTCGCACACCCGCGACTTCTGCCACTGAGTGCTCATATCCAACAGGTTGACAAAAAAGTCGTTAGTCAATTCGCCCGGTCGTTTTGTGAACACTCCAAGATTGAAGTTGCCCGACGTCGTATTCAAAACTCGCAGACCACCAATCAGCACCGTCATCTCTGGCGCGGTTAACGTCAGTAGATTCGCTCGCTCGACAAGCAACTCTTCCGCGGGTCGATCTTGCTCATGTCCAAAGTAGTTTCGAAAACCATCCGTCCTAGGCTCGAGCACCGCGAAAGACTCAACGTCTGTCATGGCTTGAGCCGCATCGGTGCGTCCAGGGACGAAAGGCACTTTTAGATTTTGCCCCGCCTTCTTGGCCGCTTGCTCAACAGCCGCACTTCCGCCGAGAACAATCAGGTCAGCCAACGATACTTTCTTGGCCCCTACCTTGGCATTGGCCAACTTAGCTTGAGCTTGATTGAACTCATTCTGAATCTTCTCTAGAACAGCCAAGACTTTCGCTAACTCGGCTGGGTTGTTCGCTTCCCAGTCCTTCTGCGGAGCCAAACGAATCCGCGCTCCGTTGGCACCTCCTCGCTTATCAGTACCGCGATAAGTCGATGCCGAAGCCCAAGCCGTAGCGACCAACTGCGAAGTTGAAAGCCCCGAGGCCAGCACCTTCGCCTTCAGATCTGCGATGTCTTGTTCATCAATCAATCCATGATCTACCGCTGGAACTGGATCTTGCCACATCTGCGGCGCAGGTACCGCCGGTCCGAGTAACCGTGAAACAGGTCCCATGTCGCGATGAGTCAACTTGTACCAAGCTTTCGCGAACGCCTCAGCGAACTGTTCAGGATGTTCATGAAAGCGCTGCGAGATCTTGACGTACTCAGGATCCATACGCAGCGCCATATCTGTTGTAAACATCATCGGTGCATGAGTCTTGGTCGCATCATGTGCATCGGGCACAGTGTCTTTTGCCGATGCGTCTTTGGGTGTCCACTGCCAAGCTCCTGCTGGACTCTTCGACAACTCCCACTCATAACCAAACAAATTCTCAAAGTACCCGTTGGACCATCGAGTTGGCGTCGAAGTCCAAGCTCCTTCCAGTCCACTCGTGATCGTATCACCAGCATTCCCTTTACCAAACGAGTTCTTCCATCCCAATCCCTGCTCTTCGATACCGGCCGATTCCGGCTCGGGACCAACGTTTTGGTTAGGACTGGTTGCACCGTGGGCCTTTCCAAACGTGTGCCCGCCAGCTATCAGAGCAACCGTCTCTTCGTCATTCATCGCCATGCGACGGAAGGTTTCTCGAATGTCGCGAGCCGAAGACAGCGGATCCGGCTTGCCATTGGGCCCTTCCGGATTCACATAGATCAAACCCATTTGGACCGCAGCTAACGGATTTTCCAAGTCGCGATCGCCACTGTACCGCTTGTCACCCAACCATTCGCTCTCGCTGCCCCAATAAATGTCGGCCTCAGGCTCAAAAACGTCCGCGCGGCCCCCCGCAAATCCAAACGTCTTGAATCCCATCGATTCAAGTGCAACGTTACCTGTTAACACCATCAAATCAGCCCAGGAGATCTTGTTGCCGTACTTCTGCTTGATAGGCCACAACAACCGCCGCGCCTTGTCGAGATTCGCATTGTCAGGCCAACTGTTCAGCGGAGCAAACCGAAGCGTTCCCGCCGATGCACCGCCTCGACCGTCTGCAATTCGATAAGTCCCGGCACTATGCCAAGCCATCCGAATAAATAACGGACCGTAGTTCCCATAGTCCGCGGGCCACCAGTCTTGAGAAGTGGTCATCAGCCCTGCAAGGTCCCGTTTGAGCGCCTCCAAGTCCAACTTCTTGAATTCTTCGGCATAGTTAAAGCTTGCGCCCATCGGATTTCCTGCGGGCGAGTTCTGATGCAAAATCTGCAGATTCAACTGGTTCGGCCACCAATCTGAGTTGGAAAGCCCACCAGCCGCCGTGTTGCGCTGTGACGCCGGCCGCTGAGTGCCACCAATAACCGGACACTGCAAGGCACCGTCTGCGGACCCCTTCGCCGCGGCAGGTGCTGCCGAGTCCTGAGCGCACGCTTCCTGAGCAAGACATGGTCCTGCTACGCAAAGCCCCATTAGGCTTGCTCTCAACTGCTTGCGGAACGATGAAGTGAACATAGATTCTCCTAGGTGTTGTACTGCGGGCTAATCAATTCGCCTGAGGATTAGTCTAGGATCACTGTATTTATTACTCCAATGCATTCACGTAATTGCATCTATGTCCAAAACGCATACGACTCCACGGCCGGTCTGGGCGAAGCTGGTAGGAGCGCGGCACAAACGAAAAAACCGCGGCATCGAGGGACACCGCGGTTTGTGTAGTTATTTAACGAACCCATCCAAAGGCTACTTCTTTGCCTTCTTCTTCTTGTCCGCTGGCTCTTCTTCCTTCTTCACTTTCTTCTTCTTCTTCAGCGAAACTTTAACCACGCGAGTCTTGGGAATTCCCAACACTCCGTCGCCTTCCTTCCAACGCTCTAATTCTTTCAATCGCTTGATGCGCTCGACGCGAGTCAGCACATTGCGAGACTTAATCGCCCCGCCACTCACTTTCAGGCTCTTGTCGAGCGTCATGATTCCCTCTCAGACCAAATATTTCAAACAACCCAGCGCGAACGCTAGGAAAACCGGATTTCGCAATAAGCCGAGCAGTATAGAGGGGGCAAGCTTTTTCGGCAATGGCCGTTTCAGCCTTGAAAACCCACATTTTACTTCCAACTCACCCACCACCACGCTTCAAATATCCTGCCGCCAGCACTCTTTCCAAACAGCCCCGACCACATCATTTTTTACTCGAAACGCAGTACAAATGCTTGCTTGAACGAATGAATAGCTCTCCGTCACTCACCGCCGGCGTCGCACTAAATTCTTCTGAATCCGAAGTAACCCGATTCACTGCCAACTGCTTGAACTCTTTACCTGCCTCAAACACGTACATTTCGCCATTTCGCGCGACGAAATAGATCTTTCCATCAGCCATCACTGGCGACGCATAATCAGTGTTCCCAAAACCACCTCCTCCGCGCCCGCCACGTCCTCCACCTCCCGGAAACCCTCCGCCACCCGGAAACCCTCCACCCCCTGGCCCTCCACCTCCTGGGCCTCCAGCACCGGCTGGCGCGCCTCCTCCAAATCCTCCAGCCGCCGGGGCAGCCGCTTCGCCATTTGCGTTCTTGAATCGACCCTCAAAGACCTTGTCATGAGTCTTCGCGTCCAAACAGGTCAGCGTGCGGCTTGAAACGTAATACAGTCGACCGTCGAAAATCAGCGGCGAAGCGAATCGCGAATTGTCACGTCCCTTCCAAACCACCTTTGATTCGCTCACATCGTCCTTACCACCCGCTTTCACCGCCACAGAACCGCCACCCCGGCCTTCGATTGCAAACACAGTGTCACCATCTACCACGACACTGGAACTAAACTGATCGCTCTCCACGTACGTGCAGTACCAACGCAGCTTTCCATTCTTCGGATTCAGCCCCCAAATCTCCGACGGAGCGCCAATCACGAGTTCGGTCGAGTCGCCCACTTGCGCGACCGCTGGCGTACCCCATACATTGCCCAACGTATCCGCCGGCGAACGCCAAGCTTCCTTGCCCGTGTATTTATCTAACCCCACAATCGCTCGCCCCTCAGGCCCAGCAGGCACAATCAACAAGTCCTCAACCACAATCGGACTCGACGATGAGCCCCACGCTCGATCGTCCGAACTGGTCCCCACACTGACCTGCCACAACTGATTGCCCGCCAAATCGAAGGCCAGCACGCCGCTCTTGCCAAAGAATACGTACACGTTCTTCCCGTCGGATGTCGGCGTATGCGATGCATAGCCATGCTGCGGGACCCCCGCCCCTTCGTACGGATCCTCTTCAGTTGTCGATGGAATAACTTTTTCCCACGTCGTCTTACCCGTCGCTCGATCGATGCAGAGCAAATGACGCTTAAGATCCTTCATCGACCCCAACTGCTCTCGGTTGACGCCATACCCCGAATAGCACGTCACAAATACTTTGTCGCCAACCACGATCGGACACGAAACGCCCGATCCCGGCAAAGCGATTTTCCACTTCAGATTCTCTTTGTCGCTCCAAGTCGTCGGAGTCGCTTCGGAGTCAGCAGCTACCCCCGAACCATTTGGGCCGCGAAAACGGGTCCAATCGGCCGCAAAGCAATCAGTCGGCACCCCAGCACCGATCACGAATCCCAACATAATTAGCCGCGACCAACGCGTACCCAGTTGGCGGTTTTTCCGTCCCTGCATCAATGATTTTCTCATCCCAGCCCTCCTTAAAAGACGTTTGAACTTAATCTATATCAACCAAGAAAACGGTGTATCAACCGCCGCTTAAACCCCGCATAGCCTGACGAGTTCCGCTTGCACGCGCTTCACTTCAATTCCTTGCTACCCAAAATTCCAGTCGCAACCATAGTCTAACAGCCCGTTGAAGAACGGAAGCGGAACGGCGCGAGCCGTCCAGTATCTCCCGTTATAAGGAGAAACCGGGCAGCTCGCGCTGCACCACTACAAGTATTGTCGTTTTTCAACGAGCCACTACAGGATTTAAGGAGCCACGTTGGCAGAGAATCTAATTGCAGGCGTGACGTGCATCAGCGGTCGATGCGTTAATGGATAAGCACACCGTTTTATTTCGACAAAACGTCGCGCCATCCAAACGCATGCAAATTCCGAGCATCCAAGTAACGAGCGTCTGTATTCGCCGATTTGAGAGTAACAACAATTAGCTCGCGACCATCACGCGAACTGCACGATACCAGGCAAGCCCCCGCTGCATCGGTCGTTCCCGTTTTAATTCCCACATAACCTTCAACGCCCAGCAACCGGTTTGTGTTCTCCCACTTTACATTTCGCTTATAACCGCCAGGGACTGAGACCTCACAGCCATGCTGCCGACAGGTCACGTACGCCCGAAAGCCCGGCAGCCCAAGCGCGGCGCGCGTCAACTTCCCAAGATCTACCGCACTCGACAAATGCCCTTCGCTCGTCAGTCCGTGTGGATTGACATAGTGAGTTTGTTTCATCTCCAACTCCTTTGCCGCAACGTTCATCTGCTCGATGAAACGATCGTACGAAGCTGCGTTATCAAGTCCTTCATCCTTCGCAAACTTACCCCCAAAATGCTCCGCAAACGCGACCGATGCGTCATTACCAGATGGCAACAGCAATCCATAAAGTAGCTCGCCAACCGTCACTTGCTCGCCAGCCTTCACACCCGCCGTCGATCCATTTGTCCCATCTGCGCGTTCCGAAAAGGTGACTACTTCATCCAAAACGGACGGATGATCTGCCGCATACTTAAGCACCAAATAAGCGGTCATTATTTTCGTCGTACTAGCGATATGCAGCGACTCTTCAGCTCGCTTGCCTGCCACCACCGCTCCACTTGCT
>JANPLP010000812.1:0-16641 GCA_031426595.1 Planctomycetia bacterium
TGCGGTGGCGGAAGCGGTGGGAGAGTTAGTGGGAATGCGACCGCACTTGATTGTTTGCGAATTGCAGCGCAAGCACATGGACGCGAATCGGCCGTTGGAGGCTGCTTGTGCGGCGGATTCTGGCGCGATTAGGACATGGCATGAGTATCAGCAGGCGTTGCAGGTGGCCAAGCGTCGCGTGACTGAGGAGTCGAGTCGCGGATTGTTTATTGAGCTGCATGGTCACGGGCATGCGAAGCGGAGGCTGGAGATCGGATACTTATTGCGCGAGCGGGATTTTGATCTGTCGTTGGCTGAGTTCGAGCGGCTGGTGGAAAAGACCAGTGTGCGCGAGATTCTCGAGCGGCGGCAAGTCAGTTTGGAGGAGTTGATTCGTGGAGAGAGCAGTTTGGGCGGTTTGTTAGAGCAAGAGGGAGTGCCGGTTGTTCCAGGGCCGACGGATCGTGGGCCTGGCAAGGATCTTTACTTCAACGGTGGTTGGAACACGATGACGCATGGATCTCGAGACGCGGGGACCATCAGCGGTATTCAAATTGAATGTCATCGGGAGGGTTTTCGGGATTCGGAAGCGAACATTAAAAGGTCTGGGGTGCGGCTTGCAGCGGCGATCGTTAAGTTTCTTGAATTGCACTATGCATTTCCAAAACAACCTGGAAAATGAACGCTGTGGAACAATCGAAATGGCGATTTCGGTGCTTGTTAGGTTGCATCGAAGCGTGAAAGCTAGGATTTATTGTCAAATGGGCTTTCAAAAGGCCCGAAGCGCGTCGAAGTCGCTTGACAACTTGCTAGCACTTTCATAGATTCGCGCACGATTGTTCAACATCATGACCTTAAAACCGCCCTTTCCTTTTGTAGCCCGCAGGGCTAAGGGCAACGATAGCCACTTGCGACGCGCCCTATTTACATCCAGTTTCGTTTGAGCTTATGCAGCTGCTGTCTTGGCTCGCGAAGCGCGATTGGTGATTAGGGTATCGCATGACCACAAGAACGCCGACGTATGATTGACCTCCGCAGTATCGCTCGCCACTTACGACTTCCGGTCGAGCAGATCCGATTGGCCGCTGACCTGCTCCAGCAGGGCTATCAACCTGCCTTCATCGAGCGTTTTCGCGCCGACGAAACTGGATGCTTGCCGCATTCGGTACTTTGGTCGCTAAAGTTGTCGATTGAAAAACAACAGCGGCTGGAAGAATCTCGCAACAAGTCGATTCAGCAGTTGCCAGAGGGTGTCGAGTTGGACTCGGAAGCCAAAGAGCGACTTGCGCAGGCAGACACCGAAGTTGAGATCGACAGCACGATGAGGGCTTTTCGCGCGCGTCGCACGATGCAACAGAATGCTGAGCGTGAAGGCGCGGCAGGTCAGTTGCTCGAGAAACTGATGGCTTACAGTGGCGCGCCGATCGATGACCTGGTAGCTTGGACGCAAGCAGAAATGTCCTGTGAGCGCGACGCGGCTGAGCAAGCCTTGCAAGGTTGCAAGCGACTGATCGGCAACCTGTTAGCGGGCGATTCGTCGATCGCGCAGAAACTGCGCCAAATCATTCAACGTCGATCCAACGTGAAGATCGTCTTAACGGTCGATCAAAACAAGCCCGGCGCGGCACCAGGAGCGAGCGAATCGGTGGCAGCGGGGCTTGGACCTGCTGTTCAACCGCTGGTGACTGATGCGGCAGAAGATTCGTCGGATGCTACGCAGGATTCCGCAGAAGATCATTTTGGCGACGACATCGCTGACGGTCATGACTTGGAAGCTACCGAAGGGGCTGACGAGGAAGTGGCTGCGATCGACGAGTCGGATGCGACAGAAGAGGCGAATGTTGCTGAAGGTGCTGGCGATGAAGTTGCAGTGGAAACTCACGCTGAGGGAGCGGGCGATCCGCACGATGCAGTTGTAGCTACTTCTGACTCGGCGGCGACCAGTGAATCGGCAACCAGTGAATCGGCAACCGGTGAACCGTTGGGCGGAGCAACTTCACAAGCCGCGGCGCCAAGTCCGGTGACTAAGGGCTCGATCGCGAAAAAGGGCAAACGCAAAAAATCAAAAGACATCAAAGCGGCCGCCAAGAACGCGGCGAAGATCAGCCCTCGGCAACGTCGGCGTCGCTGGTTGATCAGCATGTTGCAGCCCTTCAATGGGCTGGACAAACCGCTTTCGAAGCTCAGCGCGTACCAGCAGTTAATGATCGGTCGTGGACGTCGCAGCCAGTTGGTTAACTTGCACTTGTCCTATGATGTTCGCGTTTTGACCAATCTAGTGCGCGATGCGTTTGTGAGCGACAAGCATCCGTTGCTGCCATGGTTCAGTGCAGCCATTGAAGACGCGATGTCGCGTTCCATGTTGAATCGTGTGGAGCAAGATGCCATCGCTGAGCTGGAAGAGTTGGCTCAGCAGCATTTGTTTGAAGTTGCCACGGAACCGCTGCGCGAGCAATTGCAACAGCGACCGGTGCGTGGGCATCGAATTTTGGTCATCGATGCTGTGGGACCGAAAACTTCTTCGGTAGCAATTGTCGACGCTAAGGGTCGAGTGGTTCAAACCGATGAAATCACCTGCTCTGCGCAGCCTCAAGTGGTGACTCAAAATGTCGTGCGACTGGGAGAGCTGGTACATCGATATAAGGTGACGTTGGTAGCGCTGACGAACGGCCCGGCTCGGCGGTTCTTAGTCCACACGCTGCGCGAGTTGGTCAATCAGAGTGCGGAGAGCGGATTGCGATGGACGATGGTCGATCGCGGTGGCGCGGAGGCTTATGCAGCTAGCCGAATTGCGTTGCAAGAATTGCCTGAGCACAATCGACGTGACCGCGCAACGATCTGGATTGCCCGTCGCTTGCAAGACCCGCTTTGCGAAATGGTCAAGCTGGACGCGAGTCGTTTGCGTTTAGGTAGTTACCAGCGCGAGTTGCCGACTGAGCCACTCAAAAAGTTGGTGAATGAAACGATTGCCGATTGCGTCTGTTCGCGTGGGATCGATGTGCTGTCCGCGAATATGCAAGAGTTGCTGACTGTACCTGGCGTGGGGCGAGTGCAGGCCGAGCAGATACTCCGCGCCGTTGGTCAAAGTAAGGTCACCAACCGCGAAGATATATTGGCAGCGGTGACGGATTGGCCGGAGATGGCGAGTCGGCAGGCGATCGGGTTTTTGAGAGTATTTGGGAGCAGCAATACGCTCGACGCTACAGCGATCCATCCAGACGATTACAAATTGGCGGAGCGTTTGATTCAAAACACCGAGCTGGTTCAGCCGCCTGCGGCCCCTGCGGGCTGGACGAAGCCTACGCCGCCGGCACCAGCGGCCGTGTCCGCAGAGCCAGTCGCTCCGCGTACGCCTGCTCCGTTTGCTGGTGGTTTGCTTGACACGCCTGCAGCAGATGCTGTTTTGGAGAGTGCACCAGCCGCCGACGAAGTCAACGCTTCGCCACTCGCGGAGACAACGACCGGGGCAACGGAAGTAGCTGCAGTCGTAATTGAAGAGCCTGCAGTCGCCGCTGAGGCAGCCGGCGTACCCGCAGTAGAACAATTGGTTGAGCCAGCGAGCGAACCTGTCGCTGATGCTCCAGCACCCGAGGTTAGCGCTTCGGCTCCGGTAGTAGAAGAACAAGCAGTTGCACCTGAGTATCCAGAGGACGTCGTCGCAACTGGGGCAGCGGAACTGTCGATCGACGTCGAGAAGCTAGCCCGCGGTTGGCAAGTTGGTCGTGAAAAACTTCGCTGGATTGCTAGCTGCTTGCAAGATCCTTTCCAGGACAATCGATTGATGCGGACTCCGGTGCCGATGCAGAAAACGATGCCGACACTGGATAGTCTAGAGCAGGGTATGTGTTTGTGGGTCGTTGTTGTGGGCGTGGCCGATTTCGGAGCTTTTGTAGAGCTTGGGCCGGAATGCAGCGGTTTGATTCACATCAGTCGGCTGTCGCCAAATTTTGTAGAGGACCCGCATCAATGTGTGCAGGTTGGCGACTTGGTTCAGGCTTGGGTGGTTGCTGTGGATACCAAGAAGCGTCGCGTGGCGATGACTGCGATTTCGCCCGCTCAACGTGAAGCGATTGAGAAAGCCGAGGCTCAACGTGCGGCCCAGCGGGCAGCTGAGCGTGACGCGAATCCGCGTGGTGGTCGGTTTGATCGCGGCCAAGGCGGGAACCAAGGCTATAACAGTCGTGGACAGAGCCAGGGCGGGCAAGGTCAGGGCGGCCAGGGCCAAGGGGCACAGGGCCAAGGGACGCAGGGTCAACAGCGATCTGGACAGGGACATAGCCAAGGCCAACGCAGCCCAGCAGGACAGGGTAATCAACCCGGAAACTTCGCTGGTGCTGGGGGTGGGCGTGGTCGTGCCGGTGGCGGCCAAGGTGGCCAAGGCGGTGGACGCGGGCAGCAGCGCGGGGGCCCACGAGGTGGTCGGGATCGTGATGGCGGCCGGGGCCAATCGAGTCAACCGATTATCGTAACAAGCAAAAAGCCGAAAGCTCCGATCACTAAAGACATGGTTGAAGGAAACGCACCTTTGCGATCGTTCTCCGATCTATTTCAGTTCTACGAGCATAAACGAACTGATCCGCCTGCGAGCGAAGTTCCGAATGCGTCTAACGTCGAGCCGCAAGTTCAGTCGCCGCCGCAAGCAGGCGACGCAGAGTAACGATGCTCCGCGTGTCCAGATTCTGCGAGCTTACGCATCGTGGAATCTTGCACGCCTAATGCTGGGTCGCTGAGTCCTTTCGAGACGGTAACAAAAAAGCGGCTGAACTGAGTTCAGCCGCTTTTAGCGCTTAGGGTACGGGGGATTTAGAGGCAAGTTTCAGTTCGAATGAGTTGGCCGAAGCTGTGCCTGCAAATGGTTGCTGCTTGGTGTTCTGTTTGCAAAACCTGCAAGCGTTGTTCACCGCCTAGCGGAACGTTGCGAGAACGTCCAGCAAGGCTTAGAACGCATGACTACTTGTCATTACCACGGCGACCTTCGGAGCGATTGTTCCCACCCGATCCTCGCCCTGGATTTCCGCTGCCTTCCTTACCAGGTCTGCCGCCGCCAGCGCCGCCTGGAGATGGACCCGCAGGATTGCCACCGGCTGGTCTACCGGCTGCGCCGCCAGGATTTCCGCCCGGTGCTGGATTACCGCCGGGGCGGGAGTTGCCCCCAGCGCCGGGTAAGCCAGCGCCGGGTAAGCCAGCGCCAGGTCTGCCACCAAGGGCAGCTCCTGAAGGCGGACCGACTGGATTGCCACCAGCAGGTCTGCCTGCCGCGCCACCGGGGTTTCCGCCCGGTCCTGGATTACCGCCGGGTCGAGGGTTACCGCCAAGTCCTGGGATGCCGCCGCCGGGAATGCCAGCACCGGGAATGCCTGCAGGTCTACTGCCGCCTGAGGCGCCTGGAGGTAGACTAGCAGGATTGCTGCCGGCTGGTCTGCTTGCCGCGCCGCCGGGGTTTCCGCCAGGGCGAGGGTTTCCGCCCGCTCCGGGATTGCCAGCGCCAGGATTGCCAGCGGGTTTTCCCGCGCCTGGTCGTTCGACCGCGGGTCGGTTAACGGCGGGGCCAGTGGGGTTGCCGTTGGGTGGCCGAGTCGAGGATCCAGGGACTCCGTCTCTTAGGCCAGTTCCAGCACCAGGATTTTGTCTTGGCGGGCTGGGTGGTCGAACGTTGGGAGCGTTACCTGCAGGATTGCGGCCCTGGGGAGTGCGGGTTTGGCCATTACCATTTTGGCCATTACCATTTTGGCCATTACCATTTTGGCTATTACCATTTTGGCTATTACCATTTTGGCCTGGATTCGAGGCTGGTGTGGTACCTGCGGCAGGGTTTGCTCCCGGAAGATTGCCTGGTGTCGCGGAATTGCGTTGACCAGGTTGGTTGGCTCCCGTGTTGTCCGAGCCGCTGGTCCTAGGGGTGCGGCGCATCATATCGCGTAATGCCCGGGCATCGTCGGGTCCGCTCTTCTCGTCTAGTCCCTGCTGAATTCGATCGAGAGGATTGTTTGGTAGCGGCGATCGGGCTTCGCCCGTTGCCGGGTTGGCAGCTGCGCCGTTTTGGTTCCGAGAACCAGGGGCGCCACCAGGATTTTGGCCAGCAGGATTTTGCACTGTCGGATTTTGAGTCGGGTTACGGTCGCGATCGTTTGGTTTGGGGCGATCTGCACGGTTGTCTCCGCGAGGATCCGAATCCGAAGTTTTTAGCTTCCCATCTGTCGGGTTCTGGTTAGCAGGAATCTGGTCCGCAGGAATCTTGTTAGCTGGGGTTTGGGTGCCTGGGGTTTGCGTGCCTGGGGTTTGCGTGCCTGGGCGATCGGAGTTCGGTAAGTCTCCTGGCTTAGCACCAGGTCTTGGCTCGGCCGAGTTATTCCTTTCATCGGGTTGTCTTGATGGATTGTCACCACGATTTCCAGGGCGATTCGCGTCAGGTACCGTGGCGTCGGTTCTGTCCAGTTTAGGTCGATCAGTGTTTGGTCGATCAGTGTTTGGTCGATCAGTGCCAGGTCGACTATTATTCGGACGGTCTGCGTTCGGACTGTCTTCCGTGGTTGAAGAATTCGATTCTGGCTTATCCGTCGTAGGGGACGTTGATTCCGCTTGAATAATACGACGTTGGCCATTCTCACCATCTTCTGATCGAATCGAGAGGCGCTTTACGTTTCCATTACGTGACGCGTTGCGAGGGGCATTTCGATCCGCGGGATCTCGCCCATTGTCATTCTGCGATGGGTTCGTGCCGCCAAGATCGACTTGTGCGTCAGCCCTCGCGCCGGCTTGTGCATCTGTTTGTACTTCGTCGCGACTGGCTCGCACGCGGTCTTCACGAGTGCTAGCTTGTTCGAGCTCGCGGCGTTGTTTGGCTAGATCGCGAGCTGGGGTGATGGCATTCGTAATTTGAGTTCGGCGTTCATCGTCGACGGATGTGAACTGGAAAGGGGAATCAAATTCGACATTCGTCTGATTATTCGTCTGAATGTTTGTCTGATTGTTCGTAATATTCGTTTGATTGTTCGTGATATTCGTCTGATTAACAAGCGTACTTAGCTGAACAGCACGCAGTGCCCAGTTGGCTTGTGGTCCTTGCAAGTTATTGATCGCACGCAACTGCGCAGCCACTGTCGTCTGGGCGCGATATTGCGGGTTGTTGGAGATCTGGCGTTCAACGCGAGCGATCTGGCGAATCAAATTCGTATTTTGGTTCTGATAGGCGTAGTAAGAAAACAGCGGATCGTAGCCTCGTGAGCGCTGATAGTAATTGACCCACGGATAAATCTGGCGATTACCGCGGTAACCGTAATAGTTACCGAAAGCGTAATGATTTAAGCCTGGGAGTACGAACAGGTTGGCTAGCCAAAGAGGGCCGGTTTCAACTACGTAGCGGGGACGGAACTGCTGACTGTAGCCGGTTCGGAAGGCCATTGGCGCGAACATGGTTCCGCGTGATTGAACGGCGTAATCCCAATAGCCGTCGCGGTGGATACAGCCGCTCGGGGTCCAAATGTAGCGGCTGGGAATCCACACCCAATCATCGTATCCCTGCGACCAATATCCAGCATTCCAGTCGTATTGATTTTGGTTGTACTGCCATGAACCTGGGATCCAAAAGTAGTCATCGCCTGGAGCAGCCACACTAGGACCTGCTTCGATGGATTCCGGTGGCGTTGGCATGTACACGAGTTGTTCGGTCTGTGAACTAGTCCAGAAGCCGCTTATCCATTGCCAACCATCACCTGCTTCTGTCCAGTAGCCGGGGATCCATTGTTGATCAGGTGGGATGGCTCGCCAAACTCCGGTTACCCAAACAAAATCTTCCAATGCGACGTCCCAGCCCCAGTAGCCGGGAACCCACTGGATATTGTCACCGTCGGGCCGAAAGTCCGGGGGCACTTCGTCGATAGCCTGTGGTGGTTCGCGCCCGATGATTTCTGACGGAGCTGCATTAGCTGAGAACTGTTCGGCAAAGGCTTCGTGAACTGGGCCGCGAAGTAGGGCTGATCCATCCTCGCTGATTTCAATTTCTGTAGAGAATTCGTCACCGCCGGTCACCGCGGCCAGTGGCGGCTGGTTCGGTACGGGGCCGGTTTGAGCATGCAGAGATGGGGTGCAAGCGGCGAACGCGAGGGCAGCGAAGTGCGGCCAGCGTTTTAAATAAAATGTATAGCGCATAGTTTGCTAAGTTCCTTGAGGACATTGCGGAGGTTGGGTGATTTGAGCTGCGCTCGCTCAATGTGGTTGTTTCGGCTTCGCGAAAGCCGTTTACCGGGCTGTCGCTCGGGTGTGAGCGAGTGCGAGCAGCGGAAATCAACACTAAGCAAACTTTGCACCGCGTCGAATTTTGGCTGAAAGTCGACTGGCGATTGCCAATCGCTGCTTAGAAGTGGCGGGGCCTGGGGTGGCTACTTGGTAAGGATTAGCTTGCCCTGTCGGGTGCGTCGAAGCCGGTAAATTTGCCCGTTATTCTCGATCCAGATTTCTTCGCCGCAGCGAGCCAACGCATCGAACTTGATAATCTTTGGAAACATTGCCCCATTCGAAGAGTCTGTGAGTTCAGCTGGGGATGGCGAAATGGGCTGATTCGGAGCGGTTAAGTCGTTATGTTCGCTCAGGAAGTCCATGGAAGAATCTTGGTTTAACTCGTTGGTGGTCATGGAACCCCAAGTTTTTCGCTAGATAATGGGCAGCGCGATAGAAAAGCGAGCGGATTTAACGCACTCATTATGGCACAAAATCGACCTGCTCACAATGCTTGTTGATATCGATTCTCAACTAAGGATTTGCGAGTTGATTGACCAGTAGCGATTTTTGAAGGAAACCGGTATTCTCTCGGACCTGATTACGGCTGTCTTTTCGACAAACCTCAAGCCCCTGTTGAAGACGGGGTTGGAGGCTTGCGCTGGTTGGCTGGGCCTCGATTTGGGGTCAAAAGCAATAAGTAGTTCGAAATTTGAAATGAAACGAGAGGTTGTCAGATGGTCTCATTCGCAGGTAAACAGGGATTGGTTTTGGGGATCGCCAACGATAACTCGATTGCCTGGGCGATTGCCAAAGAAATCATGGACCTCGGGGGCGTATGCGGATTCTCGCACTTGCCAGACCGTCCGGATGATGAGAAGAGAAAGAATCGTATGCGGGTCAGCAAGTGTGTGGACCGCTATCCCAATCAAAGCAAGTTCCTTGAGCCGCTGGATGTGCAGGATGATGCGCAAGTAGAAGCCTTTATGAAGTTGGCGGGTGATAAACTTGGCAAGATCGACTTTTTGTTGCACTCGATTGCGTTTGCGGATCGCGATGATCTATCGCGGCCGACGGTTGAAACGGGACGATCGGGTTTCAAGCTGGCGATGGATGTCAGTGTGTACAGTTTGATTTCGGTGACGAATTTTGCGCGACCGTTATTCAATCCCGGTGCGTCGGTTCTGGCGATGACTTATTTTGGTGGCGAGAAGTGTGTGCCGGGTTACAACGTGATGGGCATTTGCAAATCTGCGTTGGATGCAACTGTGCGCTACTTGGCTTACGACATGGGACCGAGCGGCGTGCGGGTGAATGCCGTGAGTGCAGGTCCGCTAAAGACGTTGGCTGGTTATGCGGCTGGTGTCGGCGAGATGCAGCAATTCTATGGCCACGTGGCTCCATTGGGCCGTTGTGTAACGCATGATGAAGTGGGCCGGAGCGGTGCGTACCTGTTGAGCGGTTATAGCGAAGGGATCACCGGTGAGATCTTGCACGTGGATGCCGGCTACAACATCATGGGCAGCCCGGGTCGGTTGCTCGAGCAGATGAAGTCGAGCTGATCATTGGGTCCGTAGCTGACCCTATTCTTTGCGCGTCATTCCTTACGCGTCGGCGGTTTGAGCTCGACGCGGGTAACGGTTGAATTCTATCGCAGGCTAGAATTTATCGCAGGCTAATCTGAGCCCAGCCGTTGTCGATGATGAGGTTAGAGATAGCGAGCCGTGGGATGGCAGGATTGTTCGGAGTTGGCAGATGGATGGGGGCGTTGACCAGGACTGGCTTAAAGGTCTTCTCGAACTTGCCCTTGATGAATGGCTTGAGGCTAACCGATCCAAGTCCGCCGCGTCCAATAAAATTGATTCCCATTTCACCTTCACGATCCAGCCGCAGGTAACCGTTTGAAATCGACGGACGATAGGTAGCGGTAACAACTGTGTCTTGGTTAAGTGGTTGATCACCACGGGTCATCTTGCTGATTCGCAGGGTGATTTTTACGAGTCCATCGTTCATTTCGATTAGGATCGGATGGATGCTCGCGAAGGTGATGGACCAAGGTTCGCCGTCAGCTTCGGCTTGCAATTCGGGGGTAACTTTGGCTCCGAATTGTTGAGCGAGATCGTCCAATTCAATATTGCGAATCGTGCGTCCGCTGAGGAAAACATCGATGGCATTCATGATTGCAGATTCGTGCGCGTCGATAGAAACCTGAGCATCTATCAATTGCGGCAGGGGGCTGGAGCGGGCGGCTGATAATTGTGAAGCGGCTTGTTCTGTAGCGATCGCGTGGACTGCTGACGAAGTGGAGTTGAACGAGTACGTTGGCCTCGCGATTCCAATACGGGCCAACTCAGGTCGCGACTGAGCCCGTTGCTGGAAAGAAGCCAGTTGGATACGTGTCTGGCTGATTTGACCATCCACTTGCTGATCGAATTGGGAGCTTACGCGATTCTGAAGTCGGCCCTCGGCAATCGTGTTAGCTTCCGGTTGAGCCTCAGCGGCTTTACGTTGGGCAATACGGCGGACGATGCGGGAGCGGTGTTCGATGGCGTTGATTTGAGTTTGCAGGTTGGTGGCGACCGAGGTGGGTGACGAGTGGATCCCTTGTGGGGTTAAAGTGATTTGTTTGGCAGCATGGATTGGGGAACCGCCGGTGCTGCGCAGGACGACGCCGCGATTGTATCCGGTGCTGTTGGTTGTCAGGTTAGCATCGAGGCTCAGGCGTAGTGAAATGCCATAGGGGCTGGGGAGTAAGTCAGCAGTCACGGCACCGTTCAGGCTGGCGACCCCGACAACGCGAGTTCCGAGCAAGCATTCGTTCACGGCGTTGGGTTGAGCGATCGGGCGATCCAGTAAGCGAACGATAAAAGATTCGCGCACTTGGGCTTGGATGTTCGGCTGCGAAAATTTTGCACGGAGGGCTGACAGAGCTCCGGGGGCTTGATTGGATTGCTCGAGATAGAGAGCGACGACGCTAACCGCTTCGTTCAGATTCGCTTCGGAAATGGGTTCATTTAGCGTTTCGACGAGGCGTTCTAGTCGCGCGTTGAGCAACTCGAGGCTTTGCGTTGGGTTGGCGCCCCAGCGGAGCGCATTCCTAAGTTTGGCGAGGCTATCGCGGACGTTTGTAAACGGTTGGTATTCGAGCCCAAGGTAGTTCTGGCGCATGGCCATCTCGATATCCGTGAGGGTCGAGACGCTCGGTTTTTCCTTTTGGGCTTCGCTGTGTATGTCGTCTAGTCGCAGGAAGCTGCGCCATGAATCGCGCGAGTTCGAGTTGGTTTGCAGATAGCGTTCGAGGTTATCGACAGCAGCAATTAGTTGTTGGCGAGCGACATCAAGTTGCGGAAGGCTGTTCGTGCTGAGTTGTTTTTGGGCTTGAAGAGCGATATTTTGGATGTCGCGCGCAAACGGATCAGGAGCGGCCGCTTTAATGGAGTTTGATTTGTCATCTTGTTTATCAAGCGTTTGGGAGGATGGCGTTTGGGTGGCTGAGATTCCGGCCGAGCGTGCGTCCTCTGACGCTTGGTTGGCAGTTGTTCCAATGAGTTCAGAACTTGGTTCAGAACTTGGTTCAGGCGAGTCGGAAGGAGAGGGCTGCGAATCGGCCGGGCCCGTTGGGTTGGGAACGATCATCGCGCGGTCCTGGGCTTGGATGCCCAGGGAGGAATGCATTAGGAAAAATAAAGCGAGTGCCAGGGTGGCGCGTGTGAGCGACTGTACGGAGAGGGTTCGCTTGTCCATTTCAAATCCTTGAAAGATTCCATGCCTTACATTAGTTCCGACAGGTCCCCAGACCCGAGTCGCGATTGTAACCGAATCCCCATACTATCCTACCTCCCCAGTTCCCCTAACCGCCAAAGTTCACCTTTTCATCATGCTGTGGAAAACCTATTTTTCGATGCCACTCTGTTCCCTGGCTGCTTGGGTTGAGATTAGCTGTTGTCTGGGGGTGTTGACCGCTCGGGCTGACCCGCCTTCGAAGGCGGCTGAAGCGATCGCGGTGGCTGCGTTTGCGGAGTCCCATGATGGCTGGAGCGCCGACGAAGTTTTATTGGAGGATTCGCGTCGGGCAAGCTACATTGCCGCTTGTTACAAGCAGGTTAAGCAGCTCGCGACGCCGCTTGCAGATCAGCAAACTAAAGGCCAAATTGAACTGACGGAAGATGATTTCTGCGAAACGCTGTTGCATTTGCGGAAAGCCGGCTCGCGGCTGCCCGAGACGAAGCGGAGGGAAAAGCGTGCCGGAGTTGAGTTTGGAGCAGCGGCCGAGCGAACGCGGGTTGCCGCCGAGATCGCTGCGCGGCAACTGCAGGATGCATTGGATTGCCACACAGACATGATTTTGGTTAGGGCGGAAGCGCGGGCAAAGTTCGACGAGTTTGCGAGAGCGATTGCGCCCGAGATCGAGCCTTACAAGCTCCGCAAAGCGGCTGTTCAATTGCGTAAGGCTCGGCGACTGGAGCCCGAATTGCTCAGTCGCGTGACCGATTGGAAGCGGACGATTCGCGAAACTTCGGTGGAAGCGCTGCGAGCGGACCTTGAGTGGCTAAGCGATGGACCCGGTGTTTATTTGTTTCGAGACGCCACCGGATACCTGTACATTGGTCAAGCGGCTCGACTGCGGGAGCGGATGCGGCAGCACTTGTTAGAATCAGACCGAGTTGCATTGGCGAGTTACCTTGCGGTTAGCGGCTCGCAGGCGGTTCGTATTGAGGTGCATGAATTCCAACTGGGCTCGCCGGGCATAGATATTCGGACGCGGAAGGCTTACGAGAGCGAGCTGATTCGTACTCGACAACCTCGCCTAAATCTTGCTCCATAGGAACCTAGTGCTTTGTCCAGGTTGATTTTTTGGGTGTGCCACCCCAATACGATCAATCCTAAAATTAAATCTGGACAAAGCACTGGGATTAGCGCGGTCGAGTCGCACTGGGGCATTGTCGAAACCGGCGTCATGGGAAACGAGATATTCACTCTGCAAACGGTCTCTGCTTGGGGCAATCGTGATTGCAAAGAAGCGAGACTTGTTAGAAACCGAAACTTGGTATGCGAACCATCGCTATTGGTGACATCCACGGTTGTTTAAGAGCGCTGGAAGGCTTGGTCGCTGCGATCGAGCCTACGGAGTCGGACCGTTTGATCTTTTTAGGAGATTACGTTGACCGCGGGCCGCACAGTAAAGGGGTTATAGACCTGTTGCTCGAGTTGCGGAAACGCTGCCAAATGGTTTGTTTGCTGGGGAATCATGAGGTTATGCTGCGTTTGGTACTGAACGGACCGATAACGCAGGAATGGTTGCAGCTTGGTGGTAGTGAAACATTGGCGAGTTACGGGGGAAGCTTAAAGAACATGCCGGGTGCGCATGTTGACTTTCTATTTAGTCTTCGACCGTACTATGAAACGGAGTCGGCGGTTTTTGTGCATGCCAATTACGATGCGGAGTTGGCGATGCAGGACCAGCCTGAGGAGCTACTCTACTGGGAGCATCTAGGAGTTTTGCCAGGGCCTCATCGATCGGGCAAGAAGGTTTTTGTCGGTCACACGCCGCAGATCAGTGGTGAAGTGGGTGATTTTGGGTATCTCAAGTGCTTGGACACATTTTGCTTTGGTGGCGGATGGCTCACGGCGATGGAAGTTGACCAAGGATGCTTGTGGCAAGTTTCGAAGACTGGGAAGTTGAGGCAAAAGCGGCGATTTTTGGACCTTCTTCGAAAAAAAATTGGTGAGGTGCGGTCCGTTAGGGTTAAAAAACCGCATTTGGAGCTTGGTTCAGACGCAAAAGCTAGCAATTCTACGTAATTTTCTCAAGCAATCTGTGGAATGTGGTTGCGTATGATCCGAGGTGACGTGTCGATAAGAACCGATACAAAACTGGATGTGCTCCAAGGACTCTGTGGTAAATTGGGTTGAGTTTTCTGGTTACGGACACGGTCCTGTGCCTTGCGAACAAACTAGAATGCGGCGAAAGTAGGCCTTACTGGCCGCGCGCCGTTGTAAGCACGACACATGAGCTGATGCCGCTAGCTAACAACGAACTGACTATTCCGTCCCCTCCGGGGGCTTTAGGTTGGTGATTGATGATTCAAAAAATGACAAATTCACTTGCCCGCTACTACGAGAGCCGCCCATTGAACCTGGAAAGGTACCTTGGGGCTCAACCGCCGCCGAATACCAACTTAGTCGCTGTGTTGCAGCACTGGGCCAAGGTTCGCGGTGATTCGCCGGCTTTCTATTTTGCGGATCGTGAAGGCGACGAAGATCAATGCATGACCTACGCGCAGTTGGACGCGGCGGCGCGCAACTTAGCTGGCTATCTACAGAAGCTTGGTGGAGCGGGGCAGCGCGTCCTGTTGTTATATCCTCCGGTGATGGATTTTGTGATTGGATTTTTTGGTTGTTTGTACGCTGGTTCAACTGCAGTCCCAGCTTTCCCGCCGCGCCGCAATCGCAAGGGGCAGCGCATCCACGGGATCGCTCGCGATTGCCAGTCGCAGTTCGCATTAACGAACGAATTGGTTCGACAGGCGATTGAGGGCGATTCGAACTGGGTTGAGTGGGAATCGGTAACGATTATTGCTTCCGACTCATTGGCTCAAAATCACTCTACGCATTGGAAAGCGCCGGTTTTGCACGCGGACGACTTGGCGATGCTGCAGTACACATCGGGTTCGACCGGCCAGCCTAAAGGAGTCATGCTGACTCACGCCAATTTGGTTCGTAATACTGAATTGATTGCATCGGCTTTTCAGTCGGGACAAGACAGCGTTGGAGTTAGTTGGTTGCCGACTTATCACGACATGGGACTGGTGGGCGGTATTTTGATGCCGCTATTTATCGGTTGCCCCATGGTGTTAATGAGTCCTATGTCGTTTTTGCAGCAGCCGATTCGATGGTTGCGAGCGATTTCGAAGTACAAAGCAACCGTGAGCGGTGCGCCCAATTTCGCTTACCAGTTGTGCGTCGATAAGATCACGGACGAGGAATTGGAAGGAATCGATCTGAGCACTTGGCGTACTGCCTTCAATGGCGCTGAGCCGGTTCGTGCCAGCACGCTGCAGCAGTTTTCAGAGCGGTTTGCCAAATGCGGCTTCAAGCGAGAGTTTTTCTTGCCGTGTTATGGCATGGCAGAGACAACTTTGATTGTTACAGGTGGTCCTCAATCGGAAGCACCGCCGCTGATTTCTTTCGATACGCGTGAGTTGGAAGCCAACCGGGTTGTACCGTGTCCAGCCGAGGATCCCCATGCGCGGCAGTTGGTGGCCTGCGGCCAATTGCTCCCAGGCGAAACGGTATTGATTGTCGATCCACAGAGTTGTCAGGTTGTTGACGACACGCAGATCGGCGAGATTTGGATTGATAGTCCGAGCGTTGGTAAAGGGTATTGGGAAAAGGACGAAATTAACGCAGAAGTGTTTGGTGGTACGACGGCGGATGGTGACGGTCCATATTTACGAACGGGCGATTTGGGCTTTTTGTTTGAAGGCCAACTGTATGTCGCGGGTCGTCTGAAGGACATGATTATCGTCCGCGGGGTGAATCGTTATCCGCAGGACATAGAACTGACCGTTGAGCAGTCGCATGAGATCATGCAAAGTGGTTTAGTGGCGGCATTCGCGGATAGTTCGGGTGATCGTGAGCGCTTAATTATCGCTGCGGAAGTGCAGCGTCGCGAAGATCTCGACATGGACAAAGTGATTCTTGCGATCCGCCGCGATGTGACGCAGCAGCACGAGTTGCCGCCGGATGCTGTGATTTTGGTTCGGTTCGGCACGCTGCCGCGCACTTCGAGTGGCAAGATTCAACGTCATGCTTGTCGCCAAGAGTATCAACGCGGTTCGCTGAAGATTGTCGCTGAGTGGAAATCTTGGGATGTCGACTTACCGGACGAAGAGCCGATGATTGCGGCGTCTCACTTCAAGCGGAACGGCAATGGGCAAGTCGCTGCGCCGGACAAGCCGACGCATGGGAGCACGGCGGCGCAACCGGACCATGAGATTGTCGACATTGTGATGGACGCCGTGCGCGCGGTGGCTCAAGAGCGCGCCAAGCAATTGGAGCTCGACACGAACATTGTCCTCGACTTGGGGCTGGATAGTCTTGAACGTATGCAGATTGCGCATACTCTGGAGCAGACCTTTGATGGTCGATTCCCAGAGCAAGTTCTGCAAGACATTGAAACGATACGAGAAGTGGCGGAAGCCATTGAACGGTACTTGGGGAAAAAGCGAATTCGTCGCGACTTGGTGCCGACAGAAACAGGCCTGCGGCCGGTTGATAAGCGCGAGACTGCGCCTGAAGATTTCAAGTTTGATCAATTGCCCGAGTACCGTCGGCTGAAGCGTACGATGGCGCAGTTCGAGTTGACAGGTGTGCCTAATCCATACTTCTCAGTTCACGAAGGCACAGTACGAGACACGACCAAGATTGCGGGCCGCGAGCTGATTA
>JANPLP010000813.1:0-5420 GCA_031426595.1 Planctomycetia bacterium
GCTGGGGACGCCGGAACGGCGCTACGCTTGTTCCGGCCTACTTAGCAGATCGGTGGTGCTGGCATGACTCCCACGCTGCGAGCGATGGGCGACTGATGGCGGGCAATACAAGCTCGACGCGCAAGCGAGTGAATGCATGTCAGGCAGTTCGAAACGCTAACACGTTCCCATTACGGCCGGATCGCAATGATCATCAATGGGTACGACCGATCATCAATGGGAACCGCCCAAATCTGCTTTTTGCTGTGATGGGCTGGGGACGCCGGAACGGCGCTACGCTTGTTCCGGCCTACTTAGCGGATCGGTGGTGCTGGCATGACTCCCTCGCAGCAAGCGATGGGCGACTGATGGCGGGCAATACAAGCTCGACGCGCAAGCGAGTGAATGCATGTCAGGCAGTTCGAAACGCTAACACGTTCCGCTGACGGCCGGTTCACAATGATCATCAATGGGTACAACCGATCATCAATGGGTGCCGCCCAATTCTGCTTTTCGCTGTGATGGAACTGGGGACGCCGGAACGGCGCTACGCGTGTTCCGGCCTACTTAGCTACGTAGCGGATCGGGGGTGCATTGGGATGCTGAGTGCAACTAGGCGACCCGTTTCGATTTGGAGCGGGTTCGCTTGGTCTCGAACAATTGACTGTTGCCGCGTTTGCCGACCAACTTGGCAGCGCCAGCTTGACGAAGGCAATAGGCAACTTTTTGCGCGAACCAACGCGGCTTACTCATCGCAGCGGCGAGTTCCGCAGTGTCGAACGGTTGCGGCAGTTCGCTGAGCGGCAAAAGAGCGAGTAAATCATTCAGCTTCGCGAATTCAATTCGACTTTCGATACCCACCAGACTTTGTTCGAGCGTCTTATAGCGTTTACCGCGCCGGCGACTGGGGCGTGCTCGGTCGATTCGCGTCTCTTCCGCTTCTATCATCACCACTTCCAAGATCAACTTGGGATGAGGAAAAATGGTACCGAAGTGAACAAGCTCAAGAAAGATATCAAGCACATCGCCGCGCTTGGGGCTCAGCCGCCGCCGCAGTACTTCACCACCGGGAGCGTCGAGCGTTACGAGGGTCTTGCGAGCAATAATCGGTTTGACGATACGCACGCGTTTGGGTTGTTCTGCCAGCAGGCAGCGTGTTTTATCGCGAAGAGCCCCCAGCGAGGCATGTTGGATTTCGATCAGTTCGCCGCGGCGACCGATGGCATCAATGCGGTAGCCATGCACGGTTACTTCTGTGTTGGAGACAGAAGTCGCATAGTTCATTTTGAGCTGGCGATGCAGCGAGGTTTCCATACCAGCCATTCCGTTCGCTGGAGTGCGTCGGCAGTGTATCAAGTTTCAAGTGTACAGAAATGATAGCAGCGTTTGAATGGCAACTTGCAACGAGACGCTGCGAGGAAGCAATTCTCCGTTTCGGGGCGAGAAGGTTCCCATTGCAGGCAAAACTGCGTCGTGATGGCGCGTGGTGGAGGGTGAAGGGTGAGGGAGAACTCGAAACGCTAACGCGTTCCGCTACGCGTAGCGGAAGCCGTTAGGCTTTCGATCTCTACAGACAAATTAAACGCCGAGATCGCGCACAGTTACTAGAGTCTGAAGTTGCAGACCAGCAGCTTCAATCGCTTCGCGGCCCCCTTCGAGCCGATCGACGACGGCGAGAATGCGATCGACATGCAAACCGAACTCGCGAGCCGCTTCGACAGCCTTGAGTGCGCTCCCGCCGCTGGTCACAACATCTTCGACGATGACAACTTTCATACCCGCTTTGACCGGCCCCTCGACTTGACGTCCCATCCCGTGTTGCTTCGCTTCCTTACGCACAATGAAACCGCGGACATCCAAATTCTGTTGCCCTGCAAGCGTAATGGTCGCAGCCGAAATCGGATCCGCTCCAATCGCCATCCCGCCAATCGCGTCCGGCAACGGGTCGCCCAGCATCTGTAGCATCCCAGCGCCGACTTGATTGGCACCTTGAGGATGCAGCGTTAACTGGCGGCAATCGAGATAAAACGATGCCGTCTTGCCGCTGGCCAGCACGAAGGAGCCAAACTGCAGGGCGTGTTCTTTGATCAAGGCAATGAGGCGATCGCGGTTGTAGATGGTCATAGTCGGCGGCAAAATGCGGTTTCGAAGTGGGGTAGTAAAAGGGCTAAAATTAACAGCCTGGCTATCATTAGCGGTCAAGCAGCGCATTGTAGAGGCGATGACAAGCGGCGCGAACAGTCCTGCCACGCTGTTCACAATGAGCATTGGAAAGTCCCTAAAAGTCGATCGCAAAAAAGCCATGCGACCAGCGGTCCACTTCGCGAAAACAGTGAATGGAGTAAAATTTGCAAGCAGAATCGAACGAACTGCACATCGATTCACGAAACCGCACGACACAAGAAAATTCACGCAAAAAATTTACGCCCAGTAACTTAATTCACGCTTCACGTACAGTAACTCCACGCACAAACGAACCGACCTATGGCACGAGATTTCCTCAAAGGCTGCAAAGACTATTACGACGTAATCGTCATCGGCAGCGGTTTGGCGGGCATGACGACGGCGAACATTCTCGGCCGAGCCGGGCATCGCGTCCTATTGCTTGAGCAACATTACAAACTCGGTGGGCTCGCAACCTGGTTCCGTCGTCCCGGTAGTCATATCTTTGATATCTCGCTGCACGGATTCCCGGCTGGGATGCTCAAGAGCTGCCGTCGCTATTGGAACGATGAAATCGCCTCCAATATCGCTCAGCTAAAGAATATTCGCTTCGACAACCCGATGTTCTCATTAACAACCACTTTCAACCGAGAAGATTTCACGAAGCTGTTGACCACCGAGTTCAAAGTGCCGGAGGAGAATGTAACTGCCTTCTTTGACACCGCCCGCGGCATGAACTTCTACGATGACCAAAGCATGACGACCGGCCAGCTCTTCGAAAAGTTCTTTCCTGGTCGCGAAGATGTCGTTCGTTTGCTGATGGAACCGATCACTTATGCCAATGGTTCGACGTTGGAAGATCCAGCGATCACGTATGGCATCGTCTTCTCAAATTTTATGGCGAAAGGAGTTTTCATTTACGAAGGCGGCACCGACGACCTAG
The DNA here is from genome assembly GCA_031426595.1 of Planctomycetia bacterium. GTDB lineage: Bacteria > Planctomycetota > Planctomycetia > Pirellulales > Pirellulaceae > Aureliella. Next base: position 3,086 of record JANPLP010000813.1, read on the forward strand.
TCACCAAGATGGAAGCCGAACTGAAGCGGAACGGAGTCGATATCCGAATTCGCAGCGATGTGTCGAAGATTGAAGTGGGGCCGAACGGAGTGTCGGCGGTCGTGGTCAATGATCGCCGAATTGGGTGCGGCAACGTGATCAGCAATTCGAACTTGAACGCGACAGTGTTTAACTTGGTCGGTGAAGAACATTTTCAGCCCAGCTTCGTCGAACAGGCTCGCGGAGTGCGACTGAACAATAGCAGCACGCAAGTCTACATGGCAATGAAAGAAGGTGTTGAGATCGATGAATCGACCGGCGACTTGTTATTCTGTTCGACCGCCCCGCTGTTCCGAACCGAAGCGTTGCTGAGCCGCAACATTACCAGCCGCACGTTCAGTTTCTATTACCCGCGTACGCGTCCGCACGGCAAACGACGACATGCGATCGTCAGCAGCACGAATGCCCGCTTTGAAGATTGGGCGAATCTCAGCGAAGAGGAATACGCGGCGAGCAAACAGGAGTTGATCGAAACAACCTTGGATGCACTGGAAAAATATGTTCCGAACGTACGCGAAAAGATCGACCATGTTGAAGCCGCTACACCGCGCACGTTTCAACATTACACCAAGCACTTGTCCGGCGCGAGCTTCGGAACGAAGTTCGAGGGGCTGGCCGTCAGCCGCGCGCTGCCAGCTCAAGTCCCCGGTCTGTATCATGCGGGCAGTGTAGGTATTATCATGTCGGGCTGGTTGGGCGCGATCAATTATGGCGTGATCGTTGCCAACGAAGTGGATCAGCGGTTGATGAAACCGGTCGCTTAAACGGATTGCCCAAGCCGATTGCCTAGGCCGGTTGCACGCACTTGTTGATCGAAATCCTCTCTTTGTGAAACGAGTCGCTCTGATGCAACGAAGAAACTTCCTGCAATCTGTCGCTGGTATTGGTTTGGCTTCAGCGATCACTTCGGCACGAACCGGTTCGCCGCTACAAGCAATTCAGCCTGCGTCGTGTTCAGCACGCGCTCCGCGAATTCTGCTCAGGTCGTCTTGGCAAGTCGTCAATATCGGCGACGTAGCTCATACGCCCGGCGTCCTGGCGTTGATCGAAAAACATATCCCCGAGGCGGAAGTGATACTGTGGGCTTCCGGAGATCTCTCCGAAGAAGTTGCCGCCATGGAGCATCGCCGTTTTCCGAAACTGAAGATCGTAAAAGGAACAATCGCTTCAGATGGGAAGGGCTCAAACGCTGAGCTGAATGAAGCGCTCGAGTGGACCGATTTTCTACTGCACGGTTCAGGTCCGAGTCTGGTGGCTTATAAAGATGTGGCCGCGTTTGTAAAGCATATTGCGAAGCCGTTTGGCGTTTACGGTATCACTTATGGAGGCGCTGAAGAGGCGCAGCGGGAGTTGCTGAGCAGCGCGAAATTCGTTTATTTTCGCGATAGCGTTTCACTGGCGAAAGCGAAGAGCGACGGGATCACTTGTCCGATCATGGAGTTCGGTCCCGATGGCGCGTTCGCGGTGGACTTGCGAAACGACGCTGCGGCGGAACAATTCATGGCCGCTAACGGCTTGGAGGCCGGCAAGTTTGTCTGCTGCATCCCGAGACTGCGCAACACGCCGTACTGGGAGATTCGCAACAAGCCGATGACGGACATCGATCGCGCCAAACAAGTCCGCAATGAAGAAATGCAAGAGCATGATCACCGGCCGCTGCGCGAGGCAATCTTGGCAGTGATCAAAGAGACGGATCTAAAAGTGCTGCTCTGCCCCGAAGATCGCAGTCAAATGGAGGTCGGCCGCCGCATGCTGCTCGAGCAACTGCCCGAATCCGTTCGCTCGCGCGTTGCGTGGCGCAAAGATTTTTGGTTGACCGATGAAGCGCTGAGCACTTACGTTCGTTCAGCAGGTCTGTTCGGTCTCGAGATGCACAGTCCCATCATGTGCATCGGCAACGGTATCCCCGCTCTCGTCGGCCGCTTTGCCGAGCAAACCAGTAAGGGCTTCATGTGGCGCGACATCGGGCTAGGCGATTGGTTGTTCGATCTCGACACTCCCGGTGAAGGTGAGAGAATCGCGCCCGCACTGTTAAAGATGCTAGGTGACCCAGCGGTCACAAAGGCGAAAGTTATCGCGGCTCAGCAGTCTGTACTAGCACGACAAACTGCGACCATGGCGACGCTGAAGGGTATGCTTACGACCTAACCTGCGGATGGCTGTTTTAAAGAGAGTCCGCTAGCCTAGTGCAGTGACCAAATTTAAGGGTGGCACGCTCTGAGGCTTTGCGAAGGGCGTGGCTAATGTCGCTCAAATCACGCCCCTCGCAGAGCCTCAGAGCGTGCCACTCGTACAC
>JANPLP010000814.1:0-6264 GCA_031426595.1 Planctomycetia bacterium
AGCCGCGTTTAATGCTGTCGGGCGGCCGCAGAAAGTGCTCGCGTTGCCGCCAGACCATACTCGTAGCGATAGCCGCGCCGGAGAACTCACGCGGCTGGCTTACGAAATGCTCGGCGACCGCCTCAAAGACGTGATGCCGGCCCTCGGTACTCACGAAGCCATGACGCCTGAAGAACTGACTTACATGTTCGGTGATTTGCCGCAGCATCTAATTCGAGTTCATCATTGGAAAACGGACGTGCAGACACTCGGCAAAGTGGATGCGGACTTTGTCGAACAAGCAACGGAAGGAATCTACAACCATCCTTGGGCGGCGCAAGTCAATAAGCTGCTCGTGAACGGTGGCCATGACTTAATCCTTTCGTTGGGTCAAGTTGTGCCTCATGAAGTGATTGGCATGGCGAACTACACGAAGAATGTATTCGTCGGCACCGGTGGTCGTGACGGTATCAACGAAAGCCACTACTTGAGCGCCCTGTATGGCATGGAGCGTACGATGGGACGCTGCGATACGCCGCTGCGGCGCATCTTGAACGAAGCTCAAGATAGATTCTGCAAGCAAATGCCGTTGATGTATGTTTTGACCGTCGTAGAATCTCTGCCCAGCAGTGAGAAAGTGGTGCGAGGGATCTTCGTCGGTAACACGCACGACGTTTTCTTTGCAGCCGGCGAATTGGCGGCGCAGGTCAATTGCTTCGTCGTCGATCGCACCCCCAAAACCGTAGTTGTTACCATGAACCCTGCCAAATACAAACGTACTTGGTTGGCAAACAAAGCCATCTACCGCACTCGAATGTTGATCGGCGATGGTGGTAGATTGGTTGTCATCGCCCCCGGTGTAAAAGAGTTCGGTGAAGACCGCGAAATCGATCGCTTGATTCGCAAATACGGTTACCGCACGACGCCCGAAGTGCTCGAGTTTGTCGCGAATAACGAGGAACTAAGGAACAACTTGTCCGCGGCCGCCCACTTGATGCATGGCTCGTCGGAGAATCGCTTCGAAATACTCTACGCACCAGGCACTCTCACACGCGAAGAAACGGAATCGGTCGGCTACAGCTACGCGGATGCCGCGCAGTTGGCTGATCAGTATCAATGCGAAGGACTAACGGAGGGCTGGCACCAAAGTCGCGATGGTGAAGAATTTTACTTTATCCGAGATCCAGGCTTAGGACTTTGGATGCGCGGCGATCATCCTTATGCTGTACGCAACTAGCTATCTACTAGGCAGTCCGTAACTAGCGTCGCTCAGCCGGTTTTCGGTCGCCCCAGCGAGAACCAAGCGCCCGCAATGACTCCAAGCAAGATGAAGATCAGCGTCAACCCGCGCAGTTGATGAAGGTGCGTTATAAAGTACCCAAAACTGTCATCGGCAACAAATGGAAAACTTTTCCATTCGCAGAAAATTAGCAGCGTCGCAGCACTTATTCCACCCACCACTGCCAGCCATGGCGATCGAATTCCGGATGCATAACCGCAACCCAGCCCCAGCATGGCACCGGGTACTACAAGTGCATAAAAACCTTGCTCGACCAGCCACTCGAAAACGAAGTAGCCTGCAACGGCCCCAACAGCCATTCCAAGAATGCCCCGTAGAAGTGCCACCGCATTGAAATCGCTTTTGTCGCTCACAGCGCACACCTGCACTTTCAAGAGTCTTAACAACCAAAGTGATCGAGTGCCACTTGGCGCATCGCTTTCAAGTCGAGCTTCCCGCTGCCAAGCACGGGCACCGCAGGAACTTTCACAAAACTATCTTCACCCGGCAAATAGAGATTCGGCAATCCTGCTAACTGCAGCTTTTGCAAGAGTTCACCCTTGCCAATCGGCAACTCGGTATGCAATACAACTAAACGTTCGCCACGCTTCTCATCTGGGATCGCCGTAATCGCAACTCGCATGGTTCCGTCCTCGTTAGCACCGACGATTTCGGTCATCGTTTCCTCGATTTGAATGTGGGGGACCATCTCGCCGCCGATCTTCGAAAATCGACTTAAACGCCCTGTGATATGGATGTAGCCCTCCGAGTCGACGAATGCCACATCACCCGTGCGATACCAATCTTCGTGCATTACGCTGGCGGTCAAATCCTCTTGGTCGAGGTATCCCTGCATCACGTTCGGTCCGCGAATCTCCAGCAAACCGGTGGCGCCAACAGCAAGAACTTTATCGTCGTCGACCCCTACAACCCGAGCCTCAACATTGCAAACGGGACGGCCGACGCTTCCTTCCAACAGTCCGGAGTCTTTACGTTCTCCGACTCGTTTCGATGGAATGTTGACGGATACTAGCGGACTGAGTTCTGTAGTGCCGTAACCCTCGACAGGTCGCACCCCGAAACGCTGCTCGAATTCTTCAGCCAACTGGAGCGGCATTTTCTCAGCGCCCACGACAACAACTTCTAACTTCTTGAATTGCTCGGGCTCAACGCGACGCAGGTAAGCTCGCAAGAAAGTTGGCGTTGCCAATAACACGGTCGCGCCGAAATGAGCCGCTAGTTTACCAATCGGCCGAGCTTCCAGCGGGCTGTAGTGATAGATGCCAGAACAAGGGAGCGAGAGAGCGGACCAAAGTGTGACGGTATAACCAAAGGAATGAAAAAATGGGAGAATTCCAAGAACAATATCATCGCTCCGCAAACGAATCGCTTCGTCGATCCCCTGCACGTTCGACTCGATATTGCCGCACGAGAGCACCACTCCCTTCGGCACCCCCGTTGATCCCGAAGTGAAAATAATGGTCAGTGGGTCGCTATGTTTTTTGTTGCCCAACCCCAAGGCACGATGCAGGCCATCCGCGGATCGCAGTTTCGCATTGAGCGCGCCAAAAACTTTATCGGTAAGCGCTATCTTGTCTTTGATGTCTTCAAGATAAATTATCGGCACGTCGACTTTCATGCCAAGCTTTTCCATGAAGCGGCGACTAGTGATAACATGCTTCAACTTACCCGCTTCGCAGCATTGCTTAAGCACCGCTTCACTGACGGTGTAGTTCAGATTCACAGCCACACGATTGGCCAAGCCAAGCGCAAAGTTTGTCACAACAGCTGGGACGCTGGGAGGCAAGAACACCCCCACATTCTTCTCGTCGACTTCGGGTCCCAGTACCTCTCGCAATAGATACCGCCGCAGAACCAGCGTGCGAATCAGCAGCTCTTGATTGTTCAACTTCGAACCGGTCGAATCTGCTACTTTAAATTCGTTCGTGCCCGACTTGAGTTGCCGTAGCAGACGCAACGTAATGACTGGCTTGGAAGGATCGATTTCAGGAAGCTTAACCATGTTGGTTTCGAAGTTGCGAGAGGAGAGTGATAATTGGCCAAAGAGGGTATTGTGAAGAGTGCGCGTTGACAATGAAAGCGGACGTCCAAAATGAATTTAGATTTTCTAAGCTTTCACGGTCAGGGCATCGGGGTTGTAACTAGGAATGCAGCAGCCGTTGACCATCTGGATCGAGACCAAGCACGAAAGCGAACGAACTTTACCTCCGGTCAAGCACGTCCGTATGAACTAGAGACACGTCCCGAATTCGGCGCCGTCAGCAGGCCCCTGCGCACAGCCCGGCCCTGTCAGATCTCACAGCCCTGTCAGAAATCACAGCCCTGTCCCGGCAGATTGAGAGCGGCGATCTAGCCTCGCAGCCTGGGGCGGCAGCAGCGAACGATAACAAACTGCGAGTCCGGCGTTAAAATTGCGCGCACCGGTTGGACCGCATCTGGCGTGGAAGGGGTCAACGGCTCGAGCTCCTCCATCCATTGCTCTGCCGTCTTCCCTTCACTCGGCAAAACGTAAAGCCGAGGTTGAGCCAAGTACTCGTGGGTGGTGGTGATCAGCAAGGATCGGTCATTTTCAAATGCGATTACCACTCCGTACTTGTTGATCAAGTCGCGTAGCGCCTGTCGCAGAGTACGTCTATATGTGACGATGACATCGACGGTACCGGGACCTAGGCCTCGTTGACTTGTAGCGGCCCAATCCACCCACGCGTGCACTTTATTCTCGGAAGTTATGGTCGCGATCAACTGTGGAACGGCAGTCCGCTCAAGCTGCGAAAAAACCATCGGCTTGTCGAAGTGCTCAAGTTGCTCAGGATCAACAAATTGGGTTACAAACTTGTCTTGCGCTAACCCATTCAGCTTAGTCTCAAGTTTTGCAGCGGATCGCCAAGACTCAAGCAACCGCACGGCCCAAAACCAACTGAGCGAATCCACCTTAGCCGGATCGATTACCAATTCGCCTTCTACGATCTTCCAGTGACTTTCGTTCTCCGTCGAAGCGGCTTGAGGGAGCAATTGATCGAGCGTACTGACCAACCATTTCTCTTGCGCCTCATCCGTCACCAGATCATTCACTTTGATCGCGGTCCCCAGTTTCTCGCGGACTGCTTGCTCAGATGCTTGAAACACCAGGAACCGATTACCGATGTCTACCAAGTTGACGTTAATCGCTTCGGCAACCTTTTTACCAACGTCGCCGACTGACTGCGTCGAGGCTTCCTTCAGGCCAACCGTTTGGAATGGATCGATTCCAGCAGCAGCAAAGGAATCTAAATCCACGCCGGTCGGTACGCCGCTTACCTGAACCCAGGTCCCCACCGCAACGGAAAAAGGGGTCGCAGACGGAATCACCAATCCCGACAAGTCAAGCTGCAACTGTGCGCCCACGTCCACTGCTGGTAACGCTCGTGAGTCGACTCCAGTCTGAAGTCCCAGTTCCTCTGCGGTTGGTGGCGCTTTCTGAATAACCTCGTCCACAATCATCTGAGGTTCAATGGTGCGGTTTAGAATGTTTTCAAACTTCTTTAACTGCTCAGGCAATTCCGCTCGGGCTGCCGCCGGAGTAGCTGTTGCATCCACCGCCACGTCGTTTGCCGGTGGCTGATTCGGATCTCCCTTCTTTGTCGCACGCGACTGTTCACTGCCAGTCGGGGCGCTTGGATTAGCGTCCCGTCCCTCCGCTTCGCTCGACATCGCTTGTGTTAGCGCGCTCGCTAAATCGGTACCGGACTCGGCTGCTTTGGACTTTGCCGATTCGGAAGTTGTCTTGTCGCCGGCTTTGTCGTTATCGGTGGGAAGACTCTGGCCGTTGAGTGAAGATGGAACTGGACTTGCGGGCTGCTCAGCCAGAGGATCATTGACCAAATCACTTGCCGGATCGGAGAGCGCGTCTGTTTCGGACGCTGCACCGGAATTCGATTCCAGTTTCGGGCCTGGCGTTGTGCGATCGTTGGGCGGATTCACCGCGACTGGAGGCTTGGCCTTGTCGCTGCTGTACCAAAACATAAACGCCGTGAACAGCAAACCAGCGATTAGAACGCCGCTTGAACCTAACACCGCTACCATCAACAACTGACGACTCTTGGCGCTCCGCTGAACAGCCAGTTTCTGTATCGCTCCAGGTGGCAAAGCGGGTTGAGCAGCTTTGAGTTTTGCATCCGACAACGGTGGCGCGTTGTAAGGGTTTTCAAAAAAGGCTCGATCCGAGTTGGACGACTCCTCGACTTGTGGTGGCGCAACCAACGGCGAGGCTGCTTCCATTTCGCCTGCTTGAATATCACTCGGCGCCAATCGATACTCGTCCTCGAGCCCAGATGCAAATGCCTCTTTAGTCATTGCGTTCGAATCGACCACACCGCGATGCGATTCAACACGAATCTGCCGTGGCTCAGCGATCTGAATCATTGAATTGCATTTTGGGCAATTAACGATCTGGCCGATCATTTTCGGATTGCGAATGCGGAGGAGACTCTGGCAGGTTGCGCACTGGATCGTGAACGGTTCCAAGACTGGTTGTACCCCTTAGAAAAATCGCCTCAGCAATCCGCCAATGGTCTGCAGCACCGAGAAATTTGCACCACGGGTTCTATTCTACGCCAACGCCGCACCGTTCTCCAATCGGAACCAAAGCGAAGCTCGAAAAACTCTCCCCTACAATCGTTGCAACTGCAACCGACTCGCGATCGAGCAGACAGACCTGCAGTGCAGGCTGGCCGCCAAGCCCGCTGCAAAAGTTCGCTGAGAGGGGACAGGCTCAGTCCAAAACGCCGCCCTGCGTCGTCCGCGTGCTCAGCCTGCACTTCGACTATTTCACATCCAGCATGCGTTCGAGAGCAATCATGGAATACCTGGCAATTTCAGGGTCAACTTGAATCTCGTTCACGACCGTTCCCTCGATCAAGTTCTCGATGCTCCAGGCCAGGTGAGCCAAATCGATTCGATACATCGTGGCGCACATGCAAACGACCGGAGACAAAAAGTGAATCTCC
>JANPLP010000815.1:0-3228 GCA_031426595.1 Planctomycetia bacterium
GGCGCGGTGCAGCCTTCGACATAGTGTACCGAAGCACCTTCGTCGACCAAAATCAACGTCCGCTCAAACTGCCCCATGTTCTCAGCATTGATGCGGAAGTAGGCCTGTAGCGGAAATTCAATCTTTACTCCCTTGGGAACATAGATGAACGAACCGCCTGACCAAACCGCTGAATTTAATGCGGCGAACTTGTTATCCGTCGGCGGAATAATCTTGCCAAAATACTCGCGGACCAAGTCCGGATGTTCGCGGATGGCTGTGTCCGTATCGGTGAACAACACACCCTGATTGGCTAGATCCTCTTTCAGCGAGCCGTAGACCACTTCGCTCTCGAACTGTGCCTTCACGCCTGATAAAAACTTACGTTCGGCTTCGGGGATGCCGAGCTTGTCGAAAGTGTCTTTGATTTCTTGCGGAACGTCGTCCCAAGTTTTGCCTTGATGATCGGTCGGCTTCAAGTAGTAAAAAATGTCTTGGAAGTTAACTCCAATGTCGCCGCCCCAATGTGGCATCGGCTTCGAATTGAAGATATCCAACGACTTCAATCGGAAATCTCGCATCCAAGCCGGCTCGTTTTTCATCTCAGAGATCTGGCAGACGATATCGCGATCGATACCTTTGCGAGCCTTGAAGACAGCTGTGCTTTCGGTGCGGAAGTTGTACTTATTGATTTCGCCGATGGACTCAGGCGATTCGAGAGCTAGATCAGTTGACATATGAATGCTTTCGTTTGAGCGTGTTTCTATCTGTGCTTCGATTGACTTTGGTGCAAGCTTCCCAAGCTGCGGGGAAGTTTTCAAGCAAGGCTGAGCTTACGCGGTGGCAACTTCCGCAGTCTCGTCGCTCAGCATCTGTTGGTTGGCCGCTTCGGCATCGGGATAACTTCGTCGAATTCGATCGTAGCCGCTCGAGTAAAGTTCACGCGCCAGTTCGGCACCAGCGGTTTCAACGATTCGCCCGCCCAGCATCACGTGGGTGTACTCTGGTGGATTGTGTTCCAGCAGTTTGTCGTGGTGCGTAATGATAAGCAAACCCATCTTCTCGCGACCGATTTCCGCGATGCTGGCACTGGCTAGTCGTACGGCGTCTGCATCCAATCCGCTGTCGGTCTCGTCCAAAATCGCAAACTTCGGTTGGAGCATCGCAAGCTGAAGGATTTCGGCTCGCTTCATCTCTCCCCCCGAGAAACCTTCATTGACATAACGCCGCGCGAACTCAGGATCCATTTTTAACTGTTCCATTTTCGAACGCAGTTCACTGCGAAACTCGCGCATCGGAATCAACTCTTCACCCTCTTTACGGTCCGGTCGGCGAACGTTGGTTGCCGCATGTCGCAGGAAATCCGCCATTTTCACCCCTGGCACGGTTACTGGACGCTGGAACGCCATGAAAATTCCAGCTCGTGCTCGTCCGTCCGCTTCCATCTCCAAGAGGTCTACATCATCGAGTGTGATGGTACCTTCAGTGACTTCGTAACCTGGGTGACCTGCGATGACCAATCCCAAGGTGCTCTTCCCAGAGCCGTTAGGGCCCATGAGTGCATGCGTCTCGCCGTGCTGCATCACTAGGTTCACACCGCGAAGAATAGGTTTGCCTTCTACAGATACGTGCAGGTTTTCGATTTTCAATACGTGGGTCATCTGGTATCGCTTCTCTGATTCAATCCAAAGTAAAAATTGATCAACATTATATTGTTAAGCGTGCTGTCAACGCGCTTGGCCAACGCCTGCTCACATCGCTCAGTGTTCGCCTAGTGCTCACTAAAATTTGCTACCGATTCGACACCCGACAACTTTCAGTCTCGGCAGCTTTCGTCCGTCGTCCCTCTATGGCGCTAATTTGTCGGCCTATAAGTTTGACAGAGGTGTCGGTTCTGGCGTCGGAACAGCCCGGAACTGGCACATGTTGTGTCCATCCAATCGGCAGCAATCCAACTGCACCGCATGTCCGATCGCTTCGCTCAACATCTCCTGCTCCATTTCGCAAAGTTGGCGGTTCTCTCCTTGAGCGGATAGCTCTGGATAAGGACATGCGTGCACTTGCAAAACGGGGAGCGAACCGCCTTCGTCCACAAAGGCGGGAATCTTTCGTTGCCCAAGGGCGGTCGCCATCACTTCCATTCGCTGCGTCAGTGTGGCGCCCTCTGGCATTTTCAGCTTTAATCCTTCACCCATTCGCTTGGCGACGCGGCGTAAAATACGGCTTCGTTGCTGCGGGTTGGGCATTTCCATGATCTCAGCCCACAGCGCTAATGCTAAATCTGCGTAGCTGGCCGAGGCGTATCGCATGCCGACTGGGGTCAAAAAGTAGCGAAACTGCGGTCGCCCGCGCCCCACCCCTTCCTTCCGCCGTTCGATCAAGCCCACCAGCTCCAGCCGCTCCAGCCGCTGACGCACTGCGGTCGCCGTAACATCAAGTCGCTCAATGAGTTCGTGAACGGTTAGTCCCTGCTGCTGACGCAACAAATCCAGCACCGCTTGGTCAATCGGCCTCAAATGCTCTGCCGTTGGGGGGTGTTGAATAGTGGACATAGCTTTCCTCAAGAACGAGTGCAACCACAACAAAACGATAGGGGCGGCGGCTAATTTTAACAAGTACCGTTGCGAAAATTAACTGCCAAAAATTTGGCTCACCGCTCGTCAAAGCACCCGAAATTGGCAATTCTCCGAAACTCCCCACCCCTCAGCTCGCTAAACTCTGCCCGAATTGCTTCGTTCCTCGAACGGTCGTGAGTATACTGGCAGGTTACGCAACGTCAGGCCTTCACAAGGACTTACGTGCAGATCTACTTTTCAAAAATCCTTTCGGACGTCTCGGAGGAGACTTATGCGATTGCTCGCTGCGCTAACGACCGCCGCTTGGCTTGCCACCGGATTTTCGGCAATGGCACAACTCTCATACGACGACGCCCGCAACTTGGGACTCGAGGTCGCTTGGCAGAGCCAAGTACAAATGCCGCTCGCGAAAGGAATTGCGTCCGCGCACCTTTGGGCAGAATCCTCTGGGGCTCGTCAATATGCTCTCGTCGAAGTCAACGGTCGCACCGTGCGAGTCTCGGCAGATCAATTCGATCGTGACGGCAAACCAATTGGACTGGAAGCCGCCAAACTGATGGCTCAGCAGCAAGCCCAATTCTACAGCCTGGACGCGAATTCGGACGGCTATCTCGCACCGTCGGAAGTGGCCTCGATGGGACGCGGTTTCGTGACGGTGGATCGAGATCAAGAC
>JANPLP010000816.1:0-4900 GCA_031426595.1 Planctomycetia bacterium
ACAAGTGCAACAAACTTAGTCTTCATCCAACCTCTCTTTGCGCGGACAGGTTTGCGTCAACAGTTCGCAGTTCGCAGTTGGCAGTTCGCAGAACGCAGAAAACTCGCTGCGCTGTCCTCGCTTGGCAGGATCGTCTTTGAACAAGTTGGCTGGTAGGTTTTCGGTTGCGTTTTCCAATTCTCATTGAGCTGACCGAGCGTTAGGCGGTTGCACGAAACGCCGCTTTGCATCATCCTTTGACCAACTGAAGATTCAAGACATTGTGGAGGAAAAGCTCATGTTGATTGCACCTGGACAGACGACGATCGGATGGATTGGCACTGGGGTCATGGGCAGCAGCATGTGCGGGCACCTGATCCGAGCGGGGTTTTCGGCGGTCGTGTACAACCGCACGTCTGCTAAACTGCAGAGCTTGGTTGACCTCGGAGCCACCGCAGTCAGTTCCCCAGCAGAAGTGGCCGAGCGTGCGGATGTCATTTTCACGATCGTCGGATTCCCACGCGACGTACGGGAAGTGATCCTGGGCGAAGCGGGAACCTTACAAGCTGCTGCACCTGGGAAAATTTTGGTCGACATGACCACAAGCGAACCGAGCTTGGCGCTTGAGATTTATCAAAAGGGGGCGGCGAAGGGAGTTCACTCTGTGGACGCTCCCGTATCTGGAGGTGATATCGGCGCGAAGGAAGCGAGGTTGTCGATCATGTTAGGCGGCGACCGCGAGGTTTGCGACTCGCTCGCCCCTTGCTGGCAAGCGATGGGAAAGACAGTCGTTTATCAAGGTCCATCCGGCTGCGGCCAGCATACCAAGATGGTCAACCAAGTGCTGATCGCAAGCAACATGATCGGCGTCTGCGAAGCCTTGCTGTATGGACTGCGAGCCGGTCTAAATCTCGAAACAGTTCTGCATTCGGTCAGTTCTGGAGCCGCCGGTTCCTGGTCGCTCAGCAATCTCGCCCCTCGCTGCATCCGAGGCGACTTTGCCCCCGGCTTTTTCGTCGAGCACTTTGTGAAAGACATGGGTATCGCTCTCGCGGAAGCGGCCCGCATGAAGTTGCAACTACCCGGACTGCAACTCGCCCGCGAACTCTACACCGCCCTCGCGGATAACGGTCACGCCAAGAGTGGCACGCATGCACTGCTTCTCGAACTCGCTCGCCGCAACCAAATGGACTGGCCAACTGTTTAACGTCAAGGCAGGACTTCTAAAAAGTTGATTACTCTTTGAGTGCGGCACTGAGATGCTGAAACGTCATCGCCTGAGCGAGTTGGACAAGTGCCGGATCGTAGCGGTGCCCCTCATCGCGCATAAAAGCATGCTCGCCATTGAATTCGTGCCAAGTAAAGCGCACATTGCCCGCTTGAAGGCCATCGTAAATCACTCGTCTTCCCTCAGCCGGAATGTGCGGATCTTGCCGCCCCCAGATCATCATTAAATCGCCGCGAATCTCACCAGCCCGCGCTAAGGAGTCATCCTGCAATCCCTTGCCCAGGCTTCGCTTGTGAATATCCGTTGCATAAAAACAGACGCACGCTTCAACCTCAGCATTCATCGCAGCGCGAAACGCTAAGTGACCGCCCAAGCAAATACCGACGGTTCCGATGCGACCCGAACATCCACTGTCGCTGCGCAAATAATCGATGACCGCGCGTGCGTCCGCATCATAGCTTCGCAATTCTTTGGTAATCTTCAGCTCATTGCCGCGATCTGTGCCCGCTTTATCGTAAGCGAACACTTCGCCTAGTTCCGTGAACTCGTGATACACGTCTGGCACTGCCACGATGAATCCTTGTCCAGCGATCATCGCTGCGGTCCGAGCGATGGGGGCGGTCATCTGATAGATCTCTGAGTACAGAATGACTGCGGGAAACTTTGGTTCCGCGGATGCACCGTTCGCTGTGGTGCTTGCACGACTGGAAATCGGCCGGAACAAATGCATTCGCATAGGTCCAAATGGAGTCGACAAGTCAACAAAAGTAGTCGGGTGTATTCGCATGTTCGGCTTTCGAGAGCAACTTTTATCGCGACCGGTGCGCAGCGGGCCGCCGATCCATTCGCAAACTTGCAGCTTAAGCGAAAAAGCGACACTCCGGAATGCGTTATGGCAGCGGCAAGATGACTTGCATCAACTTCTCAGGCTCGGCACAACCCTGCTCGACGAATGCTTGCCGCGCAGTATTCGGGTCGGTTGAACTGGATGTTGCTGCGTTAGCGTTTTCTGTCGGCCAATGGATCTCTACGTGCCAGGCGAGAGCCATGGCGAACAGGTTCATATTCGAGGCTCGCAGTCGCTGGATATTGGCTTGCCATTTTGCGTACGGGGCCACTTTCCCAAGAGCCGCTTTGACCACCAAGTCTTGTGCTTCTGCGACTGGTAGAAAAACCAATTCCTGAATCGCGCGCAGTCGCTTCTGGGTGGCGACCGCCTCGCGCAGCCAACGGTCAGTCTCCCTCGGCAACGTCTTGAGCGCCGCCAAGTAGCAGCACAATCGTAGACTACACGCCAGCCACTTGTAATGCACTAATTTGGACAGCTGGCTTTCGTTCAACTCGCTCCAGCCCTGCTCCATCACTTCTAGCGCGGCCTCGATGTTTTCCTCGTACAGTTCTTGTCTCAGCTCGGAAACCCAATGAAAGTATCGCGGCGACTGGAACGGTTGATCATGGACTCGCTCATGCGTTGATCGCAATGAACGTCGGCCTTGAGCTGTGTTGTCAGCAATTAAGTCTGCCAGATGTGCCGAATGAGTCTCCAACCAAAAACTCCACATCACATGGGGCCGCAGCTCCCACTGCAGCTTCATTTCTCGTGTCGCTTCGCACAGCGTTTGCAAGCGCCCGGCATACCAATGCAGTATCAACAAGGTCCACTGCACAAAACCATACTCCCACTGGTGCGTCAACTCAGCGCTGCGATACAAGTTCAGCGACTTGATGCCGTGGTGCATCGCACGCTGAAATCGGCCATGCGCAAATAACCAGACAAAAGTACACATTTGCCCAAGTGCAATTGCGTTTGCGTTGGCGGATTGCGTTGCGAGCCGCCGTCCGGCGCGAATCCATTTCACTGAGCTCGCGCGCGTGCGGCGATTCCCGAGTGCGATCAATGCGCCCCAGCGAAGTAGCGTGACGGCACGATCGCTATCAGAACCTCTTGAAGCGGTGGCATTTGCGAGCGCCATGACCAAGCGTGCACCACGGCCGATATCCAAAAACACCAAGGCTGTGCTGAGTCGATTTAAGCAACGTTCCGTCGCGGTGAACGGTTCGAGTTCATTGCTGGGCACTCGACTGTTATGCGATGCCGACAGGTGGCGCGCCTCCATCCACAATCGCACGGACGAAAGCCAAGTGACTCGCGTCTGCATTCCGACGCCCAAGTCCTCGAGCGCGCCACTTAGACTCTCCAGCCCACGCTTTACTTCCCCTTTGGCAATCCACTGTTCACCCATTAAGCAATCGAGCAGATAGGTCTCACGCACATCGGCACTGCTGATCGCCAACTGCTGGTAGACCTCAATCGCTTCCGAAGACCGACCACTTGCCCCCAAACAATCCGCTTGCAATCGCCTCGCATTGCGCTGTTCGGCGATCGATCGATCCGCGTTCGGATGAAAGGCGCGCTCAAGAAACCACAGCGCTTCAATGTATGCATTGTTCCTCGCCGAACTCCGCGCGGCCTCCATGTAACAAGCGGCTGCCTCACGAAAACGCTGCGATTCCCAGTAGTGATGTGCCACTCGCGACCACGGCGGAGGCGACTCGCTCGACAAAGTTCGGGCAATTCGATAGTGCCTTCGATAGATACGCTCATCAGGCATCGAATCAAGCACTACATCACGGAAACGATCGTGCGCAATTTCCAGCTCCGAATCAAGCGAAGTACCGTTGATACGAATCCAACCCTGCGAAGCCAAGAAGTTGATCAGCGGCAGGATTTCATGCGGCAGCACACGCGAAACGGTCTGCAGTTGATGGAACCCCAGCGGCTCGTCAGCGATCGCCAAGTATTGCAGCACACGTTCCATCGAAATCGGCAGCAACGAAAACCGGCTTCGCAAATGAACACCACCACGGCTTTGATTGCGAGCCGTCTTGAGCCACGATTCGTTATCAAGTTTGAATTGGACCAGGTGATTTACATAAGCCGACAGGACTTCGCGCAGCAGAAAGGGATTGCCACCCGACCTTCGTGTGAGGTCCGCGACAATCTCAGGCTCCAGCGTCACTCCCACCGCTGTTGACCAGTTCTTAAGAAGGTCGGCGCAGACCGGTTTGCTCAGCGGCTGTAAGAAGATCTGTTTCACTCGCGCATGCGCTTCGCTACCCAGCACGCTCAACATCGATTCGACCAACGGCGAATTGACCGTCGGTCCTTGATCGGCAATTAACAATAAACCCTGGAAGCCACTGTTTTGTCCAAACAGTTGTGCGAGCAGCCGGCCGCTATCTGAATCCGCCCACTGCGCGTCATCGATCACGATAATGACTGGACGCCGCTTGCTCAGCTCGCGTAACCAATACAACAGCGCATGCAATCCCGCCGCCCGCCGCGCAGCCAACTCTGTCACGCCGACGCTCGGGTCCCTCTGACGCAAGTGCGCTCCGATAAGCTGCTGCATCTGTGGGAATCCATAGACGATTTCAGCACCCTCGCTGGCTGTCAGATCTTCCCACAAGGATCGCGGTAACTCAGGCATCAGAGTCACCAGTTGCTGCGCTAAGAGGTTGAGCGCGCGCAGCGGCGTATGGTCTTGCAAGTGACAGGTGAAATGCAGCAGCAAGGTCGATTTGTCATCGCGCTGCTGAAGCGGTGTCCAATGCTTGAGCAAGGTTGTTTTGCCAATCCCCGATTTTCCCATGACAACAGTTGCACCATTTAAAGCAAAATTAGTTAAGGTG
>JANPLP010000817.1:0-1541 GCA_031426595.1 Planctomycetia bacterium
ATCTTTCAAGAGCAAGCGATGAAGTTGGCGGTTGTGGCGGCAGGGTTTACGCCGGGTGAGGCGGATCAATTGCGGCGCGCGATGGCGGCGTTCAAGCGTCCGGGGGTGATCGACAAGTTTCAGAAAAAGCTAATCGATGGGATGATTTCGCGAGGGTTGTCGGGCGAGTTTGCGGAGCGAGTCTTTTCGCAGATCCGTGGTTTTGGTGAATATGGTTTTCCAGAGTCCCATGCGGCCAGTTTCGCGTTGCTGGTGTATGTCTCCTGTTGGTTGAAGCATCATTATCCCGCGGTGTTTTGTGCGGCGGTGATCAATAGTCAGCCGATGGGGTTTTATGCGCCGGCACAGTTGGTGAGCGATGCGAAAGAGCATGGCGTTCGCGTGGTGAGTGTGGATGTGAACTACAGCGATTGGGATTGCACGCTGGAACCCGTGGGTAGCCACGTGCCGCTCAAGCCATTGGAACGACCTGAACTGCAATTGCGATTGGGATTGCGAATGGTGCGCGGGTTGGCTGAGGAAATTGGTAGGACGGTGGTAGCAGCGCGAGAAACCAGCGGAGCTTTCCGAGACTTAGCCGACTTCACGCGGCGCACGCGACTGGGCCAAGCAGCGATCACTCGTTTGGCGGATGCGGGCGCGCTTGAGTCGCTAGCCGGTGATCGTCGCGCGGCTTATTGGCAGTCACTTGCGCAGGATCGAACTGCGAAAGATATGTCGTTGTTCGAAGCCACCGGGGCAGACCACGACGATCCGCTGCCCGAGACTTTGCAGCCGATGCAGCCGATCGAAGAGGTGTACGCAGACTTTGAAACGACCGGTTTGTCGTTGCGAGCTCATCCAGTCTCGTTTGTGCGCGATCAACTCGACCGCTTGCGCGTCACTTCGGCGAAAGAACTGAAGCAGATGGCCGATGGGCGGTTCTTGCGCGTGGCAGGTTTGGTTTTACTGCGGCAACGTCCGAGTACTGCAAAGGGCATCACCTTTGTGACGCTGGAGGACGAAACCGGGTCGATGAATTTGGTGCTCAAGCCAGAAATCTGGGAGAAGTTTTACCAGACTGCTCGCCGCAGCAACGCTTGGCTCGTACACGGAGTGCTGGAAAACCGCGAGGGGATTGTGCACATCTTGGTGGGTAGAATCGAGGATCTTTCCACGCAGGTCGGCGGCCTAGTCGTCAAAAGTCGAGATTTTCATTAAAACTTAGCGGCTACTGACGGCCTTTGACGCCGAGTGCCTAGGCTGGTTCGAGACAGGTGAGAATCAGCACGCCGTTGCTCGCCGGTGGACGGTTGGTGAGAAGCGACGCAACGACGAATTGCTCAAAATTATAAAGCGACCGAATGAGCTCAATTACTTACAAGGATAGCGGCGTAGATCTTGAGTTGTACGAGCAAGCCATGCAGCGGTTGCCGAGGCTCATGCATCGTACATTCAGCCCACGCGTGGTCCGTAACGATGGCGGTTTCGCGGGTTTGTTTCAGCTCGATTTCGCTGGTCCGCTGTTCGCTCGCAAGTACGATCAACCGGTGTTGGTGTCC
>JANPLP010000818.1:0-4298 GCA_031426595.1 Planctomycetia bacterium
GATCACACAAGCGAACGAAATCATGCACCTTCTGCGAGGCGACGGAGTGATCACTGACCACGTTCAGTTCGAGGAACCAATTCGCGGTCTGGGGCTCGTTCCCGTCGGCAATCGTTTGATGCTGTACGTCGCGCATGCGAAACGCATTTCCACTTATCAAGTTGGGCGGTAGTGACTCGCTGTAGCAGTTCAGTTCTTGGAGTACGCCGATGCCTGAAGCGCTTCCACTACGCAGCCCTGATCTACTTGATCGGGAGCGGAGCCTGCTGATGCTGGTCGACTTGCAAGAAAAATTATTGCCGACAATCGATCAGCGAGAACGTCTCCTCTGGAATGCTGGACGCCTGCTGACCGCCGCAAATGCGCTCGCGGTGCCGCATATCGTTACCGAACAGTATCCCGAGAAGCTTGGTGCAACTGTCCCGTTAGCGAACCGTGATGAGCAAATTCGTCCGTCGATCAGCAAACGCATGTTCAGTTGCCGTGAATGCCATCAGGCGACCTCACTGTTCCGCCAACAAGGGCGAGACCAAGCTGTGCTTTGCGGCATTGAGGCTCATGTGTGCATCTTGCAAACAGCACTTGATCTTATCACGGCGGGTTGGCAGGTGTTTATCGTCGCCGATGCCACTGGCAGCCGCGCTGTCAACGATCTCTCTGTGGCCCTCAGCAGGCTAGCGAGCCGCGGCGCGACGATTACGACGACTGAGTCCGCACTGTTCGAATGGTGCGAAACGTCGACGGCCGCTGAGTTCAAGATCATTAGCGCCTTAGTGCGCCAATCACCGCCCAACGTGGCCGCTGGCTAGGTGTGATTCGTTACCACTATGACAAAACGAAAATGGCGTTTGCATTGACACGCAAACGCCATCTGTGATTTTGCAGAGTGAGCCGCTTAGCTAACCAAGCTTTAGGCTGGACAGCTTGACCAACCAGCAGCTTGAAACAACATCAAACGATCTTCCAAGTCTTCATACGCTCGAGTTCAGTGACTGGATTGCTTTCGTCTGGTGTAGCGTCCGAATCGCGATCAAACCAGCTCTCCTCGAACTTCACATAGCCAGGCTGTCCCTTGGCTCCGTTTGCCATAGCGACATTAGTTGTGAGCGCGATGATCGCATCGGCCATAGCCACTTCGGGATAGCAACGGGGTTTGTTCTCGGGGTCGGGATTGGCGATGCACCACGCCCAATGTTCAATTTCCTCCGTGTATCCGCGGCTGACTGGGCCGCTGGCTGCGGTCTTGGCATTATTGGCAGCGGCATAGTTTCCACTGGCTTGCGTGTCCAGGGTGTACTTGCCCTTATCAGCTTTCACACCCACTTTGGTCGTGGTATCCGAATCCTTGTAAAGCAGAATTTCGGATTCCTTGTCGAGCACAATTGTTCCCTTGGTGCCCATAACCACTTCGCCGTAGCCGCCGAACCCGTTGCCGTTAATCGACGAGTAGGTAACGACGACCTTCTTATTTGGATCCTCTTCGTAGGACGGAATCGCTTTCCCTTTCGGCGGGTAATTTTGCTCTTTGCTGTAATAACCCACGTCGAATTCTGGGTCGTACTCGGACCCTGGATATTCGAACATGCAGTACACATGATCCTCCGCTTCGCGATCCATCGGGAAGATGTGACGCCCCCCGACCGCATGAACACTCAGCGGATGAGCCTTAGTGCCATCCTTCCGCATGGCGGAGCAAAAAATTGTCGACGCGTCCAATTGATGGCTACCCAGTTCAGCCATCAGGCCGCCGCCCGTTCGCTCCCAAAGTCGCCAGCGGCATAGCTCTTCCATCGCCGTGCGAACACGTTCTTTTATCTGCTTGTCTTCGTAGCCATGATTCTTCGCATCGATCTTGGAATCTTCCGCCCAAGCTTTCCACTGAGCCACTTTCATTTCCAATTGCTTGATCTCAATAGCATCCGACGCCGAATCAAGCTCCTTCTCGAATGACTTCAGTTGATCGGCAATCTTGTTGACTGTAACGCCCTTACCGTTGACAGTAACCACTTCACCGCCTGGGAGCGGCATTTGCCAACTATCTTTACCCGGCAAGTTACCACGGTGCCACTGAGCTCGGATGTGATGCAACTGGCCGAGCAGACCGTAACGAATTAAGTGAACTGCGTTGTCATACAGGACGCTGTAATGGCGTTGATGTCCAGTCGCCAAATGCAAGCCGGTTTCTTTCGCAAAACGAGCCATGGCTTTGCACTGGCCGACGTTGTGCGCCATCAGTTTCTCAGTCAGCACATGCTTGCCGCGTTGCATAGCCTGAATCGCAATCGGAGCATGCAAGAACAATGGCAAAGCGATAATGACGGCGTCGATTGTGTCATCATTCAGCAGTGCTTCCATGCCGCCGTTGGACTGATCGTAAACTTTGATTTCCTTCCTTGCCTGGTCTTCAGATGCAAAGCCGTATTGCTTGATCAGGCCGGGACGCGCAGCGAGAGCTGCGTCGCTCGACCAGTCACCATGAAACGCGCGATGAATGCTACTTGGCCGAATATCTGCGATCGCTGCAACCTGTACGTAATCAGGTGTGCAACCCCCGATGAGCACATTACCTTCGTCGCCGACTCCAATAATCCCCACACGAACCGGCTTCGACATTTTGTTGCCGTAACCAAAGTACATCGCGCCAAGTCCAGCGCCGGAAACAACACCTGTGCTTACAACCCCTTTGATAAAGTCGCGACGCGTTACGCCGACTGCTTCGTAGTAGTTGTCTGAACCGATTTGTTTTTGTTCAGGAGTTAGCGATTGCATGGCGAGACCTCAAATGGGTTTTGAATAAGTAAGTTTGTGTCGTGGCGACGTTACGTTAGCGAGCTGTGGACTACCAACGAGTTCGTGCTTCGGTATTGGCTGTTTGTCAATCTAGTTACTATCGAGCTAGTTACTATCGAGCGGCGGCAACGGTTCGCCTCGCGGCTGGTTGTGCTCGATTCCACCAAGCCCAAGGGAGGAAATCCAGTCCGGCGTATCGACCTGCATCGGTTCCGGCTAAGACCAAGCAAGCCAGCGCTTCGACGGCTTGGAAATAAGTCGGCGCCGCGCCGGGATACCCTGGCATCTGCGACAATACGACGCTCAGCAAAAATAGGGCTGCCGCGATTGAGGCTACAGGAGTCAGGAGTCCGATGATTAATAGTATGCCGACGACCATGTCGAAAATAGGAATAATTTTGTCCACTGCGTCCGTGGTCAATGTTCCTTCGCCCGGCTTGGCCAATACATAGGGACCGACGGACGCACGCTGCGTCTTATTGGCAATCGAATTTAAGCGTTGTTCGTACTGGTCCCAGATGGCTTCAACTCGCACCATCGTTGGCTTGACACTCGTCAGCAATTCCGACTGCACTTTTTCTTTTTGCCCACGCATGCTCGACACGCTGTAGACATTGGAATCAGCCATCTTCTCTATTCTGTCTCGGCTCTTCTCGAATTTGACAATGTCATCTTTCGCTTCTTCGTACACCTCCGACAGTTTCTCAGAATACTGCTTGGTAATCTTTGCCAGATCCTTGAGCTGATCATCGGTGAACGCGAAGTGTTTCGCGGCCTGCTCACCTCCAGCTTTAAAAATCTCCAAAACTCTTCCTTCGTCCAAACGCAATTTTCCGTCGTAATCCCAAATCAGTTCTTGGAACTTGTCAGCCAACGGCCCTTTGGCGGCAGTCAGAAAGCCGACCGATGAAAAATCGTTGCCTCGAACTTTGGTCGCTCCTTCCATATAGAAGTGCCAGCCAATGCCAACACGCAAAGCCACAATCGCCAAGATTCCAAAAATTCCGATTCGCGCGTATGAGTTCATATTACCAGAGTCGGTTGGTGTGAATGCTGCACCGGCACGCCACTACACTGTGTGATTCAGCCCATGGGTGATTTAGCACATGGTGATTCAGCACATTGGGGTCGAGCGATTCGGTGGGGCAGGGGTGAGCCACAAGCGGCTGGGCAAGAGGATCATTATTGTCGCCCGATCCTCTTTAGCCAAGCCTAAAGGCAGGGAAATTGCCAAGCGGAGGGACCCTGCGTCTGCCTGCCGCAACAGGTCGTACCGTCAGTTATGCGGCTCAGTTAACCGAGCCGGTACAGCCGAGTTGAAAAACATGTGGCGTAACCATCGGTGAATCGACCGTAATCGCCGCGTTAGGAATGGCGAATAAATTAGTAGCGCGTTGTATCGACGGAACTGCTATGCTACTTCTCTGATGATCGATACACGCAAATAATCAGGAGGTGCCAAGGATGGCAACCAACAGCAATTTAACTGAGTCTTTCAGCGAGATTGA
>JANPLP010000819.1:0-1804 GCA_031426595.1 Planctomycetia bacterium
CAACTGCGATGCCTCAATACGCGCGCGGAGTTTCGCGTTTGATTCGGCAACAAATTGGGTTGCGTGATCACTGAGGCGAACGACCTCGGTCGTGGGAGGCGATGCAAACTGAGAGGATGTAACAAGTGCCCGTTTGCAATCGGGCGAGAGAACGTAGCGATACGTACCGGTCTTGGTTTCGGGAGTAACGCGTTGCAGTTTGCTACCGTCGAATTGCACACGATAGAGATACATCTGGGTGGCGTCAGAAGGTGACGCATAAAAATAGATCCATTTTTCTTCGTCATCTATGCCCAGAATTTCCGTCACATCAAAATCACCCGACGTTACCGGTTTGATCGACTTGTCTTTAACGGAAGCGAGATAGATACGTTGCCAACCATCGCGTTCACTCAACCAAGCGAATTGGGACCGATCGGATAACCAAAAGAGTGTGTCCTGAACATCGATCCATGCGTTATCTTTTTCAGTCAACATTACATCGGCTTGCGCTTTGATTGCGTCTGCAAGATAAACGACGAGCTGGTTTTGCAGTCGATTAAGCTGCTGGATTACTATGCGTGTTTCGTCGACCCATTCCATGCGTGGCAAGTAATTGTCCCGTTCGTCACCAGGGATCGGCATCCAGGTTATGTCGCGACTAGCAAGATCAATCACTCCGATTCTGGCAGCGGGGTTGATTGTTCCCACTTTGGGATAGGGTATGTACTGAATTTTGGGGTAGAGGGTGGCAGTGTTATTGACCAGTGGAAAGGATTCGATCCCAGATGAGTCGATCTCCCAAAAGGCAATGCGTTTACCATCAGGGCTAAAACGGAAACCGTCCCGGATCGAAAACTCTTCTTCATAAGCCCAGTCAAAAGTGCCGTTGATTTTGGTTGGTGCTCCCGTATGGGTCAGCCGAGTGACGGAACCACTCGCCAAGTCCTGTAGGAAGAGATCGTTCATTGAAACATAAGCAATTTTCTTAGCATCCGGAGAGAACTTGGCGAACATGAGGGACGACGCAGACGCATCCCCGCCAACTTGCATCAGTAATCGAGACTCCATGTCAAGAACCCAGTAGTCACCGCGTGTGTTATAACGCCAAACACGCTCCGTGTTCGTAAAGATTAACAATTTGGTTTTGTCAGGCGACCATTGGTACGAATCCATGCCAAGCGGCTTATCGGCACCAGCAGGCGTTAGCATCTGGCTCGATACCAAAACGTGTTCAACTGAAGGGGCGGTGAGGTCGATTCGAATGATCGATGCATTGCCTGTCTCCGGATCTCGCTTGATCCTTTCAAACCCTTGGCTGTCGCTCTGCCATTGACCCACGAACGTCTCGCCGACGAAGTCCTTGCTAACGAATATGGAATCGATAGTGAGATCCGTGGCCTGACGAAGAGACCTTTCTTGGCCGAAAGTAATCGTCGGAGGTGACGCCAGGTGAAGCACGGTCATGATGCCGAGGATTGCAAGAAATCGAAATGGCAAAAGGTTCATTGAATGAGTCCAGGGGGTTGGAGTTATGGTCATAACGCTATTATAGCTGCCAGTCAGCGCTCCACCGACGCGCGTAGCTGCCAGTCAGCGCTCCACCGACTCGTAGCTGCCAGTCAGCGCTCCACCGACGCGGGGTCGGTGGGGGCGGGGGCTCGCGTTGCGAGCTTTTTTCTGTAGCGGCCAGTCAGCGCTCCACCGACACGGGGTCGGTGGGGGCGGGGGCTCGCGTTGCGAGCTTTTTTCTGTAGCTGCCAGTCAGCGCTCCACCGACGCGCGTAGCTGCCAGTCAGCGCTCCACCGACGCGGGGTCGGTGGG
>JANPLP010000820.1:0-2155 GCA_031426595.1 Planctomycetia bacterium
GGTGGCACGCTCTGAGGCTTTGCGAAGGGCGTGGCTAATGTCGCTTAAATCACACCCTTCGCAAAGCCTCAGGGCGTGCCACCCAAATACGATCAACCCTAAAATTACATCTGGCCCAAGTAGTAGTGTTCGCAACGCGACGAACCTTCAACGTCTGGCCAAATCAGGCAACACACACCCGCGAAATTGTAGCAAAACCCGCTTCAGTCCTGTTTCCACGAATCGCCCGCTTCAATTCCCTACATCTGAAGAATTTCCAGAAAATGCCCAACGCGTGACCAAACTTGTCCAGAGCCTCGCGATAAATACGAGTGTAAGGCTGACACGCCTCAGACAACTCCCCCCACGCCACACGATTCAAGGAAGTTAATATTATGGCCAAGTACTACGTTCAAAGCGGCACTGTTCGAACTGTGATCGCAGCCGACGATTGTGAGAAAGCAGCCCTGTGGATCGTGCACCGAGCGATGCAGCAAGTGGTTCCAGTCTACGATGACGCAGAGCTCAGCCCACAAGAAAAGGGAGACGTGGCCATCGTCCAAGGCATCATGGTCCTCGGCAACACCGTCCAGCTCAGCGAAGTCGGCTTCGACCGCGAAGATGCCACCGCTCTCGACACTTTCGAATTGGTCGTGCAATGGCACCAACTGATGGTCGCTCTCTCACGCCTTGAGCAACTGCTTGACTAACACCATCATCTACCCACGTCCCAGCGTCTCTCCGAGACGCTGATTTTTCTTGTCAACTGCGGCCCGCTTTTTCCAGCTTATTGGGCGCGCGCGATGCGCGCCTGAAAACTGTCTCGCAGGAATTGCAAGTCCAGATAATTGATGTACAACCGATCGCTAAACTCGCTACCCATCTCCCGAATACGACTGTCTGCGTACTCGCCGCGCGTCGATGCCAGGTCACACGACAACGCGATCGCTTGCCGTCGCTCAATCGCCCAGCGAATTGGAGGATAGATAACTAAAGGAGTTACTCCATGAAAACTTCGTGCATAAGAAGCGACTCGAGTTACATCGAACTCAGTGTATAAAGAGTTGCTCATAATCTGACGCAGCGTGGCTCGCGCCTTGAGAACTTCCCGGAATTCTTCGACACTAATCAGCGGCGGAGGAGTTAACTCAGACAAGTCACGCTGCTTAGCTAGAAATCGCAAGTCGTTATCGGACATCGTATTCCAAATTTCCCAGACGAAAGCTGCCGATGACATCGTCTCTGCAAGTAACGCAGGCTGCTGACAAAACGCAATCAACTTGCGGTTGGCTTTCCAGGCCCTCACCGCCAATTCTTCCTTCCGCTGGTCCGTAGCCATCAGAGCCAACACTGCAGAATTCGCGACCATCTGATTTAGCTTGCGCAATTCATCAAAGCCAATTCTAGCTGGTGGCGGCCCGACACTTTCAAACGTATCCAACTGCTTTTCTTGTTCAGTAAACCATGCATCAGATACTTCCACTAGCGCAAGTGTTTGTTGGATTATCGATGTGCTGAGCCGCGACTCCGCTAGAGTCGCTTGCCTATTTGCGGATCTGTCCGTCACATGGAGGCCCGTGTAATTCAAAGTGCTCAAAGTTGTATTAAGATCAGGCCCGTCTGTCCAATCGACTTGCTTGATCTGCTTGAGCGGCGTGCCCTGCCACGCGACCTTTGGAATCGTCAAAAATCCGAAGCTCAGCCCCAGTACTCCAGGCAACAATGCTGCAAGGAATACTGTTCCAAAATAGATTCCCATCGCGTTAAATCGCTCGTCCCTCAGCCATCGCGGGACCAATCGGATCGCCACGACTAATAGAAGCAGTGTTGAAACTGAGAACCAGAGCGTAAGGGGCTCCCAATGATCTCCCGGCATGACCGAACTCCAAACCGCCAGAACGGCGGCGTTCGATGCAAAGGCAGAGAATAGAACTACAAAGGTCAATGTCAGAGCAATGATAGGACTGGGAAAGACCAAGGAACTGAACGCACCCACTATGAAGAAGGGAAGGCAGAGCAGCAGCGGTGCGAAGAAATCAGATCTGTTAGGTTGAAAGTTCACAATGATGAAGCTGACAATCGCGACAATCAGTGTTGCTAGTAGTGCTGGCGGTAACGCATGTCCAACCAGCATTTTCTTCCAATTCACGCCACGGTCCGCTAAAAATCGAAAGCG
>JANPLP010000821.1:0-7231 GCA_031426595.1 Planctomycetia bacterium
TTCCTCCAGGTACTTAGATGTTTCACTTCCCTGGGTTGGCCACGTATACCTATGTATTCAGCATACGTTAATTCGGGAATCTCGGGATCAATACTCGTTTGTCAGCTACCCCAAGCTTTTCGCAGACTTCCACGCCCTTCGTCGCCTTCTAATGCCAAGACATCCCCCATGCGCCCTTAGTAACTTGACCACCGAAACTTCGAACTCTCACAAACCTACCCTCACCCCTCTCGAAGCGAAAACAGGCTGCTCAAATCGACGAATCGGAGGCGTTAGGTTTGATCTACCTAACTTATCGACTTTTCGTCTTCTCTACCTGCGGCCATTAAGGAGGCCGCAAGATTCTCGCGCTCGCTCAATTGTCTCACCAATCTGAATCAGCAAAGCTAACCCAAACTGGCAATCGTCGTGCTGTGCAATTCACTCCCAAAGGAGCAAATCCACTTATTAGATGCCTTCTACCAATCAACCATTTTGTCAAAGATCAGCTGTCTCACACCCGAAAACTTGTCTCGTGTGGAGCCCAGTAATTTACGCTTCTAAGTTCTTCGCGTCAACAGCAAATTTCAAGTTCTTTTCAGAGCTGATTCAGAATCATCTCTGGGTCGCTTTAGCCTGCAAAAACTCTCGTTTTCGTGGACTAACTCGACCAACCTGAACTGCCGCGGTCAGCGGTTTATCGTCAGCGAGGAGGAAGAATCATCGCGAATTCTGCCGTAATAACAAGGGCATTTAACAACATTTTTCGGTTTTTCTTTAAGTGGCCTGCTGAACACGATTTACGTTCACGACTGAGTTCGTTTTAAAGCCCGGACTAGAGAATTGCAGACTTCCGCATTCCCAATTTTGAAGTTTCGAAGCGATCTTGGCAGATATCGGACACCTAGTCCCAACCACCGCTAGCTGCCCAACCACGGCCGCTTTCCCCTCCAGGAATTGATGCGGCTCGTCCAGAGGCGATAGAAGAACCCAGAAGCCGCAAAAGCACTTCGTCCAGATTTAGTTTTAGGGTTGATCGTATCTGGGGCGCACGCTCTGCGGCTTTGCGAAGGGGGTGATTTGAGCGACGTTAGCCACGCCATTCGCAAAGCGTAGAGCGTGCCACCCTAAAAGTTAATCTGCACATAGCACTGGGTCGCTCGCCGCTTTTGGGCACGCTGGTCCCAAAAATACCGACGCTACCCAAAGTCCGATGAAGTTTTTAGTTTCTCAAACGCCTCCCTAATTCGATTAAGCAGGCGGAGGCCCAGCCCAGACTGCCCAAGTAAAGTATTCGAGCGCCAGCCAAAACACGGGTAGCATGGGCAAACCAGCTTAAGCGCTGACCGCTTGCGGAAAGATGAGCTGAATTCCTAGCTGCGAAGCGAGATCGAGCTCGATTGGATTCTAGTGGCAGTTAGGTTGTCGCCTAAGAACTTAGAAACTGCGTCTTTAGTGACCACCGCCATGCGCCGCAGGCTTCCCATGATCTCCGCCGCCATGCCCTCCACCGTGCGCGTCCGGTGAATCGCCGCGAGCAGGGGGCTGAGCCACACCTACGAACTCCGCGCCACTCGGCTCAATGCTAAAGTCGACTTTCGCCGAGTCGTCTTCCGGTGCGGAGTGTGCATCGCCGTGAGCCGGAGCGGCATGGCCGCCTCCATGCGCATCTGCTGCCGGAGCTCCGTGCCCACTAGGCTCGCCATGCGGGTCAGCGGCGCTTTCGTCCTTACCCTTACCAGCCATTAGATTGCTGGATTTGTCATGCATTACTACTTCGTCGAGATTGACCGACGTATACAAGGCCGCTGGCTCAACCGCGTTATGAGGTAGCGGATATTCGAACCGGCTAGCGGGAATTACGATCCGATCGTTCACCAACACCTGCTCGATAACCTCTTCATGCATCCGCTCATCGAGCGCCGTTTTAATTTCTTCTTTGACCTTCAGCAACACCGCATCTTGCAGCAACGAAGGTTCTAACTGCCGCAATTTCTCCTCAATCACTTCATGTATCAGCCAGCGATTTTGTTCGATCGTCGACTTCGCTTCCAACCGCCGCTCCGGCAGCACCAACAAGTGGATTCGAAGCTGCGTCAACCAACGATTGTCTCGAGACTGGACGTAGTAGACACCAATCGGGATCTCATTGGTCGCTGCAACCTGCACGCGCGATGCTTCCGAGCGGACATAGCCGATGATCATGGCGTGAATCACCACCAACATCATGACTAATCCTGCAATCCAGTAGCGTTTTACAAAGGACATGGGCGACTCAGAAAACGAAAACACGCTCTACGGTCATGGAACTCCCATGAACCACCGAAACGTAGCTCACACCGCAAGTCACAACAACAAACTACAACCACTCCGCTCACTTTTGCGTCAACGTAGACCAGCCAATCGTCGCGGCGTGCAAAATCGTCGCCGCCTGCAAAATCGTCACCGTCCGCAATCATCAGGGCCCGCAAAAAAGAAACCGCCATGCTTGCGACTACCAGCACTCACCGTTGACTGGCTTGCCACCACGCCAAAGCGGCAACCGCCAGCACGCCGACATCCACCCAACTAAAACGCATTCGCTTGCCGCGGCGCACATAATCAAGCGCCTTCCCAGTCGGGCAAAGCAAGCGGCAGTAAAGCATCGGCCTACGAACAGCCAAGAGCAGGCTCGACAGCCAAACCAAGCCGCTCAACGACCAGCCGATGCGCCACGAGTAAGCATCGAATGGTTCCAGCCACGCGAGCTCAACGGGCCATTGAAATAGCAACCAGCCCGCTGCGGCCAAGAGGGCAACCCACGGTGTGACAGACAGAATTCGCTGTAGCGTTCCATATCCGCGCCGCGCCCTCAGCACTCCAACTTCACTCGACCTGCGCCATCGCCCCAGCCACTGCTGCAACACGCCGTGCGGGCAGACATGATCGCAGTACACATTCTGCTTGCTGAAAACCGGCCATAAGACAGCCACAACTAACAACACGCTCAAGCCGGGTGCTAGACGATAAGAAACTCCGGCTCCGGTCCACCCAGCCAAAAGCGCCAGCGAAATCAAGTTGCCGGTCCAACCCCCGATCACCACTACACAAACCGCTTGCCAAATCAGGCGTGGCCACTTTCTCCCACGCCATTTCGAGCGACTCCACAACAGACTCGCCCCTGCCACACAGGCCGTGGCCAACTCACTGATTGACCAGTTCCACTGTCGCTTCGGAACCTGAGCTGCACGCTCTACCTGCAATCGTCTTACCGCTTCTCCAATTGTCCGTGCGACGGCCAGCGATGTCATGGTCGCCCCCGACACCCCTTCAATCTCCTCTTTCTCAACGTCCAGCGCCGCCAACTCACTCAAGTTTCGCCCTTTGAACCGAGCCCAAAACGAATACTCTTGCTTCACGTAGCCTACATAAGGTTCATTGTCGAACGATTTCCGAATTCGAACTTGCTTCAACACGCCGGCGACATCAAACAGCAACAGCAACTCCGTCGGACCCTGGTAACCTTCCTCCGCGTCGACGACTTCGCCAGTCCTGGCCACCCACCCCAGATGCTCGCCGCCCGCCCCTTCAAGCCTGAGGAGACCGCTCACCTCTTCCCCGATTTTCGTCGCCTCCGGAAGCAACTGTTGAACTTCCGCGAGCGCGATCGGATCCGGGAAGCGCAAGCTCAGCTTGCGGCCACTCATCCGCAACTGGATCCCCTCAGCGATCGCTAGACTGGTCAACGTGGCTCCGCTAACGCCATCGATGTCTAGTTCAGTCGATTCACCCATGGCTAAGCCATCGAACTGCGACCAGAACTGCGGATCTTCGACAACTTGAGCCGCGTGTTCGGCCGTATCGCCCGAGCGTAGCAGACCAGCCCCTAGAATTCGCTGCCGATCGTCCAACAACAGCAACACGTTGTTGGCCCCCGAGTAACCCACAATCGAATCCGCTTCGGGCGAAGTCGTGATCGCAATCCCCAGCGACTCGCCCGATGAGTTGAAAACGCGATATCCGATCGCTGCACTTTGCAGCTCACTTGTTAGTTGTGCTGCGCCAAATTGAACTGCCTCGAGTCGCGCAGCCGTCGGCGCAAGCTGCTGTACAGCCGCAAGTGAAGGTGGTTCGCGCTGCGCCAACTGAGCTCGCAGAATTCCTCGCTGCGAAGCCTGATGCAAGCCAGCCAGCGCAACGACCAGCAAGCTCAGCCGCACCGCCAAAACTCCGGCTGATCGAATAGGCGATCGTCTAGCCGGTGAACTGCGATCAGGCTGCGCCGCATTTAACACTGGAAGTTGTCTCACACCAGCTCCTTCGACAGCATTCCGAGCAACCCCACGTGCATCCCAGCCGCTGGCCTCGCTTCCTTCAGCCCCGGCGTCGCCCACCCGCTGAACTACTTGACCGGTTGGAGTTGCGCAGCGTCGATATGAACATTTCCGCCGGCACCCTCAGTGGTAATGCGCACGACAACTTCATCACCTTTCTTTAATTCAAGCGTAGTGATGTCACCTAGATCTTTCTCCGGTGCAACCACTTGCATATTCACGGTTGCTCGATGCGCTAATTTGCCGGCAACTGATACCGTAACCGGGACTTTCGATCCGCGGTTTTCATGCGGGAGCCATGCCAAACGGACCGCAAACTTTCCATCCGCCGGCGCTGTCAGAGTGAATTCAGCCGAGGCATTGCTATTCGCCGCTGCGTAACTATAGCCCCAACCAAAGTAACCCTTTAAACCAGTCCCTTGCGTCCAGTTGCCTGTTAATTTCGCTTGGCCTTCATCCATGGCGACTCCACCAAGCTTGGTTAATTCGGCCATCTTGCGGCCTGACTCGGGGCCATACTTGCTAGCCAGTGGCAACGCATCCGCCGGGATATCCGTCACCCCGCCAATCGACACGCGTCGCGCTTTGCCAGGCAACTCGAGCAACTGAGTCAGTTCCGAGAGATGCGATTCATAAACGTCGCGAGGTGTGCAATTGTATTGTCGACATAGACTGGCTGCTTTACCAACCACTTCCCCCATCATGCCGCACGTCTTCATCACACGCACTGTCCCCAGCGCTTCATGCGTCACGCTCACACAGCGACCCGCCATAAAAAGATTGCTGACGTTGCGCGAATAAAAACATCGATAAGGGACCGGATAACCATAATTGCGATCAATCCGCTGATCATGTTCCGCAATCGAAATGAACGGATTGTCCTGGAATTTCTTCGCAAATTCTTTCTTCGGATAGTGCAAGTCGATGGACCAAGTGCTGGGAACACATCCGTCTGGGAACTCCCGTTTGGAAACAACATCCTCCTGCGATAACACGACATCACCCATTAAACGCCGACTCTCTCGAGGCCCGCCGACGTACGCGACCCAAGTCAAAATTGCTTTCTGATGATCAGCCGCACCGTCTCCATTTTTCATCGCGCTAAACGCACCAAACACGGCTCGTAAATTCCAATCGCGAATACCTTCTGCATCGTTAATCGGATCTTTGTCAAAGCCGCTCTCCCAAAACCACTGGCCGTGATGGTCGCGCGGATAAGGGAAATCCGCCATGTTCATTTGCAAAGCCCAAGGTGTCGCCGGGAACTGCTTTGCCCCCTCTATCTCATCCCAAGTCCACATGTTGCTCATCCCCATGCGACCTTGCGGAGTCATCTCCCAATCGGCTTCAACCAAAAATCCAAGCGTTCCATGCCCCGTGCAATCCACAAACAACGGACTTTCGAACCTCCGCAATTGGCTGCTAAGCGTATCGATGGCGTCGACCGACTTTACTTGGTCGCCCTCTTTTGCCGCGCGAAAGGCGTGATGATTGAGAAACAGGTCGATGTTTTTCTCGTTCCTGACCACCTCTTCTTTGACATCGTCACCAAACATCTCCGCCGACCCAGGACTCTTGGTCGCCGAGTCCGCGAACTCCTCGACTATTTCTCCTATGCGAGGGTACTTGCCGCGACGAATCAATCCCATCGCCCACACCCGAATTTCACTGGAACCGTTGCCACCGAGCACACCTCGGTCTTGAATCAAGGCAACCTTACATCCCATCCTGGCGGCTGAAATCGCAGCTCCCATCCCTGCATATCCACCTCCGACAACAACCAAGTCGTATTCCTTGCGGATCTCAACCGGCTCACTGATTTCCAACAGTTTGCATCGCCAAGCTGAAAGGATCTCCGAGCTGTTGTCGGGCACCGCTTGCTTGTTAGTCGTTAAGTAAATCGCATCGCACCGACCGTCAAAGCCAACCAAGTCGTGCAGTCGCAGTTCCACTTCGCCCGCCTTGAGGCTCGCAGTACCCGCGCGATGCCATCCCCAGTTCTCCCCGGCAGTACCCAGTTCGTTCTGCAGTTGCTTGCCATCGACCGAGACGGCGAAGCGGCCCGGTGTGCCAGGAGCTTTCCAACGCGCCACCCAATCAAACGTTCGAACCCAGACCGAATACTCGCCACCTTCGGCAATCGAAATCTTCGTCACTGCATCAGCGACCGGTGTTCCCAGCCCGTGCGCCAACAGGTAGGGCGAGCCCATCTGCCTAATAAACTGAGTATCTAATTGCCAACCACCACGCTGCTGAAACGATTCCGCCTCAACCAACACTTCGCCAGCCGGCGAACTCGATCCACTTAGCAACAAACCCATACACGCAAGACACAGAACTTTATTCATTATGAACTTTCACTATCTGAGAAGATTTGAAAGGATCTTGATCGACTGATTAACGACGGTGTTGAATCGCTTTCGGACCATCCAAGTTTACGCTGCTCGGCAACGTGCTTGAAGCTAGTCTCATGATAGTAACGAGTCCCCCGCGACAATACACTAATCCCGCTCAGCTTTTTTAAAGTCCCCCCACTCCGAATTTTTCGATCACGAACCTCCTGAAATCTGCTTACGCCAGCCTATCCCCGAAGTATTTTCTTGATTTTGCGGAGCCGACAAGTGCGTCGCGGCGTAGTCGTTGTCACCCAGGCGCATACAGCAAAACGTCACTCCGAACGCTTCACCCCTAACGCCGCCTTGAAAACTTTTGCCAAGCAACCTTCTGGCGCACGAGCCTGAGGAGCTTTCCGCGGCTGCAAAATACGCGGGCAATCACGCTGGCAATAATAATTGCTGACAAACGTGCAAAAGGTTATAGTGCTTAGATGTGTTTTCAAAGCAAAATTCTGCCCAATAATTGCAGATTTGTGTGTCCAAAAGGTCCGCAATCGGCTATTTATATCGTTAGCACATCGTCGAAGAAGAAAAGTGGCACAG
>JANPLP010000822.1:0-2038 GCA_031426595.1 Planctomycetia bacterium
AAACGGAAACTATGTCACCACTGGCAAAAGCGCCACCACGGACCAGCAAGGTCGCTATCGATTCGGATTGGAGCTCGGCATCCCACCGGGCACCTATCAGATTCGCGAGTCGCAACCAGCAGGCTATTTGAGCGTCGGAGCAGTGCCTGGCCTATTGAACGGGCAAAGCAAATTGGGTCAAACGGTATCCAATGACAAGGATGTTTTGACTCACATCGAAATACTACTAGGCGATAGCAGCGGGACCCGGTTGGAC
This sequence comes from Planctomycetia bacterium, assembly GCA_031426595.1. Classification (GTDB taxonomy): domain Bacteria; phylum Planctomycetota; class Planctomycetia; order Pirellulales; family Pirellulaceae; genus Aureliella. Next base: position 257 of record JANPLP010000822.1, read on the forward strand.
TTCGCCGAAGCGCAGCCGGTTCAGATCGGTGGATTTGTTTATCGCGACAACAATGACAACGGGATCCGCGAACCCGGTGAAACAGGCATCGGCGGGATCGATATCCAAATCGTCTCCATCGAAACGATCGCTGGCGCTGTCACTCAAACGGTCAAAACAGCGTCGGATGGTTCGTATCGCTTTATCGGACTGCCCCCTGGCCGCTATCGCATTTCCGAAACGTCGCAACCGGTCGACTTCTTCGATGGCAAGGAGTCGGTTGGAACCGTGGGTGGCCAGCAACGCGGGACCCATTCGGTCAACGATCAAATTACCGAGATCCGATTGGATGGCAACGAAAAAGGCATCGAATTCAATTTTGGTGAGATTGAACCCTCGTCGCTTTCGGGGCATGTGTGTGTCGCCCTGCCAGGCTTCGACTGCTTTTCGACCGAACCCAATTCCGAAGCTCCGCTTCCAGGCGTGACGATCGACTTGGTGAATGCTTCGGGAACTGTGGTCGCAACGACGACCACCGGGGCCGACGGCAGCTACCGATTCGATCGCCTCCCGCGAGGGATCTACAGCATCGTCGAGACGCAACCCACCGACCTGTTGGATGGTTTGTCGCGGGCTGGTTCGATCAATGGTGTGACCAAAGGGAACGCCATCAACGGGACTCGGATCCAGCAAATTGAACTCAGTGGTGGCCAGCAAGGAACGGACTACGATTTTTGCGAATTGCCTCCCGCGAGCCTCTCTGGACACGTCTATCGCGATGACAATAACGACGGTGTTCGACAAAACACCGAGCCTATGATCTCGGGTGCAACAATTCGTTTATTCGATGCGTCCGGAACGCTCTTGAACGAAATCGAAACCGACTCGCAAGGGTTCTATCAATTCACATTCCTGAGCAAGGGAACGTATCGTATCGAAGAAGATACGCCCAGCGGGTACCTCGACGGAAAAGACAGCATCGGCAAGATCGGTGGCAGGGTCGTTGGCGAAAGCGGTGGGATCGATGCCATCCGGTCGATTGTCCTTCCCTCGGGGATGGATGGAATCGACTACGATTTCGGCGAAATCTTGCCAGCCAGCATTTCAGGAAATGTCTACGAAGATTTGGATGGGGATTGCTTAAAAGATCCAGGCGAAGTGGATTTGGCAGGGGTCTTGATTGAAATTGTCGACGCGCAAGGGCAGGTGGTCGACACGCAGTTGACCGACGCGCAAGGAAACTATCGATTCGAAGGCTTGACCCCGGGAACTTATACGTTGCGTGAGACGCAACCCGACGGTTACATCCAAGGTGGACAGGACGCGGGTAGCGCTGGGGGCGACGCGACCATGACGGACATCATTTCTGCGATTGTGCTAGGTGCGGGCGTCAACGCGACCGACTACGATTTCTGCGAGCAGCGAGTCGCATCGCTGGAAGGGAAAGTCTTCGCCGATCTGGACGAAGATTGCATTTTCGACTCCGATGAATTGCCGATCGAAGGCGTGCGTATCGAATTGCTCGATGCGCAAGGAAACGTTATCGAGACGACCCTAACCGACGCGGGTGGGAACTACCGCTTCGTCCATTTGAAGCCCGGAATTTACTCGGTGCGTGAGATTCAGCCTGAGGGCTATTTTCAAGGTGGACAGACAGCCCCAGAAGGCGTCGCGGATACGAGCATCGTCGACTTGATCGCCAACGTATCGCTTCAATCTGGACAGAACGTTTCGCAGTTGGATTTTTGCGAAGTGCCACCGGCGATCATCTCCGGGTATGTCTTTCAAGATGGACCTTCGCTC